>DATBBW010000030.1:0-7074 GCA_036270795.1 Gemmatimonadales bacterium
GACGTCGACGGGCTGGCGCATGCGGGGCCGCTGGCGGGCGAAGTCGAGCAGCGTTTGGACCACGCGGCCGGCGCGCAACGCCTCGGCCTGGATGACCTCGCCGGCCTCCCGCACGGCCGGGGTCACCTGCTCGGCCCGCACTACCTCCGCGAACGCCGCGATCGCCGCGAGCGGATTGTTGAGCTCGTGCGCCACGCCCGAGACCAGGGTGCCGAGCTGCGACAGCCGGTCGGCCTCGAGCAGCTTGCGCTGCAACAGCACCTCGCGCGACGTGTCGAGCGCGAGAAACAGGAGCTTGGAGGCCGCGCGCTGCGGGTCGAGATTCTCGATCAGCGCGTCCACCTCGCGTACCGACTCGCCGGCGAAGTCCACCGTCATCCGGAACCTCTGCCGCGTCCGTACGGCCTCGCGCAGCGCGCCGGCCAGCGCCGTGCGCTCCCGCGCCGGGGCCCACGTGGCGAGCCGGCGGCCGCGCAGGACGCGCGTGTCCGGGGAGCCGAGCAACGTGCCGGCCTCGGGGTTGGCATCTAGGATCGCGCCGTCCACCGTGAGGATGAGGGCGGGGATGGGGAGCAGGCCGAACAGCTGGGCGTAGAGCCGCCGCTCCTCCTCGAACGCCGTCACCATCTGCGCGGCGCGGGACTCGCGGGGCAGCGCTTCTTGCACCGGCCGCAGCAACAGGATCAGCTGGCGCTGCGGCCCCTCGGTGACCCGGGCTTCGAAGAACGTGCCCTTGAGCTCGGCACCGTCGGCGGGCGCGACGTAGGAGCGCGGCTGACCGTCCGCCTGCACGTCGTGGAGCGCGCGGTCGACGTGGGTTCCGAGCGCCATGGGGAACGCGGCCCAGAACGTCTTCCCGACGACCTGCTCGGCGGAGAGCCCGGTAATGCGCGCCGCCGCCGGACTCCACTGCAGAATGGTCCAGTCCGGCGCGATGATCGCGACGCCGACGTCGAGACTGTCCGTCAAGGCTTTGGAGTCCATGAGGGCCTCCTACGCCGGGGGAAGCACAAGGGCCCCGTCGGCCGGATCGCGGGCGCAACGGGGCCTGTGGCACTGCGGGGCGACGCTG
Organism: Gemmatimonadales bacterium; assembly: GCA_036270795.1. Classification (GTDB taxonomy): domain Bacteria; phylum Gemmatimonadota; class Gemmatimonadetes; order Gemmatimonadales; family GWC2-71-9; genus AG41. The sequence continues at coordinate 1,073 of DATBBW010000030.1, forward strand.
TCAACGAGTACTAGCCTAACCCCGATCCGTTCCCCAGCACGTGATCGCGGTCACCGGAGCGGAGGTCGCGCGTCAGTTCGTGGTGCTGCGGCTAGGGAAACGAGAGCGCGACGCTGGGTGCGTCGGTCTTGTGATGAACGAGCGGGGTCGAGCGAGCACGGCGCGGCGGGCGCGCCGTCGGTGCCCTCAGGTCACATGGCGCCGTGCGGGATTGCCGGCATGCCCGGTGACGAGGCGTGCCCGGGCGGCGGCCCGTACACGGTGGGCGTGCGGCACGTGCACAGAGCGCTGACCGGGACGACGCCCGACGGCGCATCGACCGGCAGCCGATAGGCAATCACGCCCGGGTCATTGATGAACCCGCCGCAGATGTGGCAGTGAATCTCCACGAGGGTCTAACCTTTCCGCGGCACGTTGAGCGCGCCCGGGCTCGGGTCGCCCCGCGGCACCTCGGCGCTGCGCTGCCGCACGAAGGAGCGGTAGCCGCAGCCGCACGCCTCCGTCGTCCGACCTTGGCTGTCGGTGCCGAACTTGAGCCGCTGCCCACAGCGCGGGCAGCTGGGCGGTCCGCCGTCGGTGACGAGCCCGGTGCGCGCCAGGGCCCGGTTCACTTGTGCCGGAACGTGATGCGCCCTCGCGTGAGATCGTACGGCGACACCGCCAGAGTGACTCGGTCGCCCGCGAGTACGCGGATGCGGAAGCGCCGCATCTTGCCCGCCATGGTGGCGAGCACATGATGGCCGTTGGTGAGCAGGACGCGGAACGTCGCGCCGCGCAGCACCTCCTCGACCGTACCGTCGATCTCGATCGCGTCTTCCTTGGCCATCGCTCACCCCGATGAAGGTTCGCTCGGTAAAACGAAAGCGGGACCGGCGCATTGGCCAAGTCCCGCTTGACGTTTGCTCGGCGGCGGTGCGCACACGGAGGGGGCACCGACCACTGGGGAACGGTAACAGGACGACACCCCGAAGTCAAAAGCGCGCTGCTCAGGGCTGTGCCGCGAGCACGAGCCCCGCGAGACACAGGAGCAGCCCCACGACGTGCTGGGGGCGGAGGTGTTCGCGATACACGACCAGGCCCACGCCCACGAGCAGCACCGCGGTCGTGACGTTGGCGACGACCGAGGCGAGGCTGATGCGCCACCCCGCCCGGTACGCGAGCAGCACGGCGAGCTCAACCGCGACGATCGCCACGCCCACGGCATAGCTCCCCCAGTTGAGCGACGTCACGGCCCGTGCGAACGAGTCGCCGCGCGGCGCAAACGGCAGCGCGGCGAGCGACACGGCCAGGGCCGTGACGTACGTCATCACAAGCGACACCACGGGATCGGCCCCGCGCGGGATCGACTTCTGGGCAACGTGATACACCGTGGTGGCGAGCGCCGTGAGGGCGATCGGAAAGTAGAACCGCACCGAGCACGCTCCTTGGCCGAAACGGCCGGGGCCGGAAGCAAGTACGGGGCGAGCGGACGCCAAGCCGGGGCTCACCCCTCCGCGCGCACGCCCACTTCGTCGAGATGACGTAACAGGTCGGCGGGATCCTCGTATACGCGGTACGCCCCGGCGCGCTCCAGTTCCTCCTCACCGTAACCGCCCGAGAGGAGACCCACCGAGAGCGAGCGCGCCCGCCGCGCGGCGAGCAGGTCCCACACGCTGTCCCCCACCACGATCGCGTCGCCGATCGGGGCGCCCAGTCGCTCGGCTGCGGCGAGGAACAGGTCGGGATCGGGCTTCGCGTGCTCGACCTGGTCGCGCGTGATGATCGGGACGCCGGGCGGGAGGTCGAGCAGATCGAGCGCGGGGCGGGCGCTCTCGAGCAGCCCGCTCGTGGCGATCGCCCAGGGCACGCGGGACCGGGTGAGATGGGCCAGCAGCTCGCGAGCGCCGGGAAGGGGGCGCACCTGCGACACGAGGCGTCCGTAGGCTTCTGCGTGCGCGCGCTGGATCTTCGCCGCCTGGTCGCGGCTCACCTTGCCCCCCGTCTCCCGCAGCAGCGCGTTGATGAACAAGCCGCCGCTCATGCCGATGCGGCGATGGATCCGCCACACCGCCAGCTCGATCCCGCCCCGCTCGAGCGCCTCGCGCCATGCGAGGACGTGCTGGTACACGCTGTCCACCAGCGTGCCGTCCAAGTCGAAAAGAAACGCGGGGCCCCTACCCATCGGTCTCGATAATGTAAGGCCGACCGCGCGGACTCGTCGGGTGGGCGCTTGGCGGGGCGGCTCGGGGGCCGAAACGCAGACCGGCCGCGCCCAGCGAGGCGCGGCCGGTTCGAGTCGCCGGGGCTGTCGACCGGCGGACCCGCTACAGCGTCAGCCCGCGGAGCGTCGAGCCGGGTCGCTCCCGCGGGAGGCGACCGGGCGCCAACGGCACTCGGGCGGGACGTGGAAGGCCACCTGCATGGGAGAACCTAGCGGCGGGCCCGCCCCTCGCAAGGGCACGGCGCCACGGTGGCGCGCCCCGATCCCTCGGACATCTTGCCATTCCGGCTACATTCTCCTCATGAACCCGCTCGGACGGCGGCGCGCGTGAAACACTGGCAGGAAACGCGGGACGTGCTCGACTTCCTGGCCCGGGTGCGCCGGGAAGGGAAGCGCGCGGCGCTCGCCACGGTCGTGCGCGTGCGCGGCTCGGCCTATCGGCACGAGGGCGCGAAGCTCGCGGTCGCCGAGGACGCCAGCGCGGCCGGCAACGTGAGCGGCGGATGCCTCGAGCAGGATGTGCGCGAGGTGGCGCTCGCGGTGATCCGCACCAACCGGCCCGAGCTCAAGAGCTACTGCTCGAGCGCCGACGAGATCGCGGCGTGGGATCTGGGGGTGGGGTGCGAAGGCCAGGTGGACGTGCTGGTTGAGCCCGCACTCGAGGCCCGGCCGCGCGAGCGGGAGCTGCTCGACCGGCGCCAGCCGTTCGCGGTCTGCACCCTGGTCCCAACGGAGGCCGAGGGGAGTGGCCAGCGGCTCGTGGTGACCGCGGGTGCCGTGGAAGGCGACCTGGGGTCGCCCGAGCGTAGCGCGCGCGCCGCCCGCCGGGCGCGCGAGCTGTTCGCCACCGGGCAGTCGGAGCTGCACGAGCTCGGGGGTCGGGCAGTGTTCATCGACGTGTTCGAGCCGCCCCCGCAGCTCGTCGTGATCGGCGCCGGGGACGACGCCCGTCCGCTGGTACGCTTCGCGGCCGATGTGGGTTTCCGGGTCGTCGTGGTGGACCGCCGGCCGGGCTATCTCACCCCCGAGCGCTTTCCCGCGGCGGCGGCGCTCGTGGACACGACCGGCGCGGACCTCTCCCACGCGCTGCCACTCGATCCCGCGTGCTACGCCGTGGTCATGACGCACAACTTCGCCGACGACCACGCGTACCTCGCCGCGCTCGTCCTGACGCCGGTCGGGTACATCGGGATGCTCGGTCCCCGCCAGCGCACGGAGCGCATCCTCCGCACCGTGAGCGCGACCCGTCCGGTGGACGAGACGCGGCTGTACGGGCCGGTCGGCCTGGACATCGGCACCGACGGCGCGGAGCAGGTGGCGCTGGCGGTAATCGCCGAGATCCTCGCCGTCCGCTCGGGCCGGCGGGCGCGGTCGCTGCGGGAGCGGACCCTGCCGATTCATGCCCCCGCCGACTGAGCCGCTCGAGGTCGCGGGCGTCATTCTCGCCGCCGGCGCGTCGCGCCGGATGGGTCGCAACAAGATGCTGCTCGAGCTCGAAGGCGAGCCGCTGGTGCGCCGTGCCGCGCGACGCGCGCTCGCCGCGGGGCTCGCGCCGGTGGTGATCGTGCTGGGCCACGAAGCGGACCGCGCCCAGGCCGCCCTGCGGGACCTTCCCCTCGAGTTCGCGCTCAACCCCGCCTTCGCGGGGCCCACGAGTGCGTCGCTGCACCGGGCCCTGGACCGGCTCGGGCCCGCCATCGGGGCGGTGGTCGTCACGCTCGGCGATATGGTCCTCGTAACAGCGGACATGCTCGCGCAGCTCGTGACGGCGGCCCGCGCCTCGGCGGCGCCCCTCGTCGTCTCGCGCTACGGCGAGGTGACGGCCCCGCCGCTCCTCTTCCGGCGGGCACTGTTCGGCGAGCTGTTGGCGTGGACGGGCGAGGGTTGCGGCAAGGCGGTGGTCCAGGCCCACCGGCACGAAGCGGCTTACGTCGAGCGCGCCCCCGAGCTGCTCGCGGACGTCGACACGCCCGCGGAGTTTGCGGCCGCGCTGGCGCTACTGGGCCGGTAGCCGGCGGCGCCCGACGATCTCCAGCCCGGAGATGCAGGCCGCGAGCCAGACGATCCCCGCCGCGTAGCCGCCGACCACGTCGCTGAAGTAATGGACGCCGAGGTACAGCCGCGTGAAGCCGATGGCGCCGACCAGGCAGATCGTGGTGACGCCGATGGCGATGCGCCGGCTCGGGCGCGCCGTGCGCCGGATGAGGAAGTAGGCCAGGAGGCCGAAGCACACGAGCGACTCCATCGCGTGGCCGATCGGGAAGCTGAACCCCGGCAGGGTGAGCGCGGCCGCAGCGGCCGGGGGCCGAGGCCGCCGGATGAGGGCCTTCAACGCCTGATTCAAGGCGCCGGCCCCGGCGAGGCCGGCCACCCAGGCGCCGAGGTCCGGCCAGCGCCGCCCACGCCCGAGCCACAACCCGACCCCGAGCCCCACGACGCTGATGGCGACGGCGGAGCCGAGGGCGCTGATCGCCAAGGCGAGCGCGTCGCCCGCCGGAGTGGCGTTGGCGCGGAACCAGGCCGCGAGCGCCACATCGAACCGCGTGAGCCCGTTCCGCGTGAACAGGTGCTCGGTGATCTCGGTGAACAGCCACAAACCGAGGAGACTCGCCACGAGACCCACGGTGAGGTGGAGCCCCAGGTACTGCCCGCGCGCGAGCCGCGCGCTCAAGAACTGCCGCCCCCGCGGATAGCGCGCCGCGAGGCGATCCCACGAGGCCCAGACGCGCGCCCGCACACTCTCCACGTGGGCCTCGAACCATCGTCCCGCGACGACGAGCGCGACGACGAGCGCGATGAACAGCGCCACCGCGGTGCCCGCCCGGCCCAGGGCGCGTTGCAGCCGCGGCAGGTTCTGCCCGAAGAAGTAGCCGACCGTCCCGACGGCGGTGGCCCACAGCACGCTCCCGAGCGCGTTGTAGACGCTGAAGCGGCCGAAGGGCATGCCGCTCGCACCGGCGAGGATCCCGACGACCGTCCGGAAGAAGGCGACGAACCGGGCCAGGCACACCGTCAACGCGCCGTGGGTTTCGAAGTAGCCCCGCAACCGGGCGAGCCGCTCGGGACGGATCCGGAGCCACCCCGGGGGGCGCTCCAGCAGCATGCGCCCGGCGCCCCGCCCCAGCCAATAGCCACCCGTGGCGCCGAGGATCGCGCCCAGGGCGGCCGAGGCGATCACGCCGTCAAGCGCCAGCCGACCCTGGGCCGCCAACGCAGCCGCGAGGACGAGCGCCGTCTCGCCGGGCAGCGGGACGCCCACGCCTTCCGCGCCCACGAACAGCGCGACCATGACATAGCCGTAGCGCGCCACGAGGTCGAGCATGTCGCCGCCCACCCCTCTCAGAACAGTTCGAGCTGATCCGCCACCAGGGTCTTGAGCTGCTCGAGCATCTTCACCATCGCCCAACTGTCGCGCGCGCAGTAGCGGAGCAGCGCCTGGCGCAACGCCGCCCGTGTCTCGGGCTTCATCCGGTCGCTGTGGAACATGAGCCGCTGCAGCTCGACGGTGGCCGCCTCGCCGTCGGCGATCTCGAGGTCGCCATACGACAACCCGGGCACGAGCGCCGGCAGCGTCGTCTTGATGCTGAAGCTCCCAGCGAAGTCGGGGTGATACACGTGATTGCGGACGGCGGGGAGGAGGTCGACGAGCTTCTGCTCGATCCGGGTGAGCGGCTTCGCCAGGTGGGGCACGGCCCTCGCGAGGTGGCGGATGCAGTCGCGCTCGAAGCTGGCGTAGTACGCCACCACGCGCCGCGCCCCGGCGCACGCCTCGACCAGCGCCTCCGCGAGCGCCGGTCGCGGG
>DATBBW010000031.1:0-50667 GCA_036270795.1 Gemmatimonadales bacterium
GTTCCAGGACCAATACGACACCTACGTGTTCGACACGGCGCCCACCGCGAACGCGCGGCGCCTGCTCGGGATGAGCAAGGTCTACGCGCTCTGGGTCAACAAGATGCTCAAGTCGCGCGAGGAGGCGCGCTCGCTGCGGGAACTCCTGTCGTTCACGAAGAAGAAGGAAACCGACCCGCTGATGGACTACCTGGTGTCGTTTCGCGAGCGCATCGGCCACGCGCGCGAGCTGCTGACCGACAAGGCGCGCACCGCGTTTTTCTTTGTCACGCTGCCGGAGGCGCTGCCGATCGCGGTGATCAAGCGCTTCATCCAGTGGTTCCGCGACTTCGGCATCCCCGTGGGGGGCGTCGTGGTGAACATGCTGATTCAGCAGGACCAGGTGCGGGCCGACTCGCCCGAGTTCGTGAAGAACCGCCTCGCGATGCAGGAGGCATACATGCAGGAGATCTGGCGCGACTTTGACGGGGCGGTGCGCGCCATCATCCCGCTGTTCGACGACGAGGTGCGCGGGGTTGCGAGCCTCGGCAAGGTCCTACCCCACGCCTTCGGCGCGTCCTCCCAAGCCATCTCGTAGGGGCCCTCAACAGCAAAACGGCTGTCCGGGCGCGAGCGCGTGCTGTCCCTGGCGCGGCCGGTCAAGGGTGATGCCTAGAGTCCTTGCCCGTGCAGCCGCAGCTCGGGAGGCAACAACCCGCCTACCGTCTTGATCAGCGAGTAGCTATGGGGCGATGACCGAGTAATGCTGCGGAACAGCCCTATTTACGTTGGTTGTAGGAAGCGCTGTCAACATATGTATTGACATCTGAGCGCCATAAGTAAACACGCTGCTAGTTTGCCGGGAGACGGCCCGGCCAATGCCGTAGTCATCAATTGAAACGGACTTGGAAGTATACCCAACGGGCGGTGGCTCGCGGCGGAGCGACGGCCGCTCCGCCGCGCAACCGATGAGCGTTAGAGCGTGTACAGCACGCTGAGGGCGTACTGGTCGGCGCTCTGGATCGCAGTGCTCCACCGGGTCACCGCGCGGAAGTACTCCAATCCGACCGCGTAGCGGCCTGCCCGGAATCGTACCAGCGCATCGCTGTCGTGATTCAATTGACGCGCCAGGGTGGCACCGGTCTCCGTGCGGAACCGCCCGTAGTCCGGCTGGTCCATCCCGTAGTACATCCAGAAGCTCCAGTGGGGGTTGAAGTCGTAGCCGGCCTGCGCCCACGCGCCCCAGCCGCGGATCTGCGGCTGGGTCTGCGAGATGTGCGCGAACTGCTGGCCCAGGCCCTTCCCGTAATAGAAGTTGCCGTGCAGCGTGAGGCTGCTGACCACGAAGTTGTGGCCCGTCTCGAATCCCCAGTCCGTGACGTCGTTGGTCGGGACACCCGGGGCGTTCAGGTTCTTCCAGTCGACATGGTATACGGCATAACCGTTCCAGCTGACGTTGGAGAACTTCCGGGCCGCGTTGAGCCGCGTCTCGAATTGCGGTCTCGCGGAGGCCTCGCCGCTGCCGATGCCCCCGCCCACATCCGCGCCTGAGCCTTTGAACACCGCCACCTGGAGTTGGGCGGTCATCCCTTTCCCGCTCGTGAGGTCGTGATACAAGAAGACGCCCGGATAGCGCCACCCGACCATGCCGGTCGCGCCGTACCCGAGCGGAAACGCGATATGCGTGAGGGACACCGGGACTTCGCCAAACATCGGCGACCAGAATTGGCCGATCCGGAGCGTGGTGCGGCCGTCTGACAAATCGACGAACGCGAACCGGTCGCGGAACTGGGGTTGCTCGTCCCCGAAGGGCGGCCCGCCCGAACCCGCGAACGCGCCGAAGAAATCGGCCTCGATCGTCGCCTTGGGCGCCCATTTGCCGATCACGGGGCCGGCGGCGAAGGTGAAGTTGATGCGCGTGTTGCGCACGTCACCGTCGAAGATCCCCTGACTCACGCCCGGCTGCGCCAAGGCCGCCCACTCGGCGTTCTGCCCGTTGCCAAAGCTGCCGAGGAACGACCCGCGGTTGAGGAACAGGCTGGCGTTGACGAAGCCGCTGATCGTGAGCGTCTCGCCCTCCCCCAGCTTGACGACCTGTCCCTGTCCTTGTTGGGCGGCCGTGCGGCCCACCCCACCCAGCATGAAGGCAAGAGCAAGCGCGAGACTAGAGAACGATGCCGGTCGCCGTCTCATGACTTCCCCCCTCGCGTGAAAGGTGGTTACGGTCCTTGCGGCCATATTATTGGGTAGGTGCCACGGGTGCGCCAGAGCAGGACCGCAATTGCCCGGTCCCGACCCCTTGGGGACCCCCCGAGCTAGGTCCCAGGCGCCGCCGCACCGAGCGCCCAACCGCGGCCCGGAGAGGTTGTATCCTGGGGCGTCTGAATTAGAGGAAGGGGAGGGCTGCCGATGGTTGAGCGAGCACCGCAGAAGGACGCGATGGACGTACTCCAGGCGTTCCTGGACGATTACAACGGGCGCGCTGGGCCCACGATTCGTCTCGGCTCGGCGGGTGAGGCGGGCGGGGCCCAGCTGCGCCTCAAGTACACACCGACCGAGGGCACGGTGTCGATCCTCCATCTCGTCGCCGCGAGCGTGAACGGTCGCCCCCGGATCATCGTGCGGCGATTCGAGGGGCCCGCCGCGGAGACGGCCGTCGAAGCCGGGCTGTGGGCGAGCACCGAGCTCGGTCGGCGGCCCGCGCCCTGAGCCCTGCCGCTCGCTCGCTCGTCGCCGTGGGGCTGGACGTATCGATCCGCGAGCTGGGCACGCTGGGTGGTGCGGTGAGCCAGGCGAAGGCCGTGAACCGTGCGGGTCGGGTCGTGGGCACGAGCCAGGACGGCCTGGGCCGCAGTCGCGCGTTCCTGTGGACCGAGCCCTTGGGCATCGCCGACCTCGGCCCCTTCACCGGCGTGAACTGCTCGGCCAACGACATCAACGACCCCGGCGACATCGTCGGCGGGGGGGATACCGGTTTCGGTGACTTCCACGCCTACCTCTGGTCCGACGGGACGAGCTACGATCTGAGCACGTTGGGCGGGAACGAGAGCGAGGCGCTGGCACTGAACGCCGCGGGGCACGTGGCGGGCCACAGCCGGATCCGCGACGGGGCGGGGCAGCACGCTTTCCTTGTCCCCGAGCCCGGCCGGATGCTCGACCTCGGCACCTTGGGCGGGGCGACGAGTGTCGCCCACGCCGTGAACGACGGCGGCGCGGTGGTCGGGGTGGCGGAGACGCGCGCGCGGGAGCCGCACCCGTTCTTGTGGACGGCGGCGGGCGGCATGCGAGACCTCGGGACCCTGGGAGCGCCCGTGGGCCTGGCGCTCGGCATCAACAACCGGACCGCGGTCGTGGGCGGAAGCGGTCATGCGTTCCTGTGGACCGAGGCCCTGGGCCTCGTCGACTTGGGCACCCTCGGGGGACGCACGAGCTGCGCCAACGACGTGAACGATCTCGGGTACATCGTGGGCGTGAGCCAGACGGGGGCGACCGATCGGCGGGGCCAGCCGATCACCCACGCGTTTCTCCGCACGCCGGACGGACGGCTAGTGGATTTGGGCACGCTCGGGGGCGAGCACAGCGCGGCGGCGGCGATCTCCGAGGAGACCGGCGGCACGATGTGGATCGCCGGGCACAGTCACGACGCGGCGGCGCACATTCAGGCGGTGCGCTGGGCCGTCCGCTTGGGCTGAAGCGCGCGGCGCGGCGCCCTGCGGGCGGGGTGTGCGCGTGGCAGGGCGGATTTGACAAATGCGCTGGCGGCTGACAAATCCCACCCACCAACACGGCGGAGCGGCGGGCGAGTGAACAACGCAGTGGCGCCCCGACACCCCCGATACCCCCGACGCGGATGAGCCCGGGCCCGATCGCCGGCGCGCCCCGCGCGCCCCAGACCACCTATCCCCCGATGAACTCGGCGCCCCCGGGCTTCAACCCCGCGCGCGATCTGCCGCAGGGATTCGCCGAGTTCCTGGCCCCGCTCCATCGGGACTTCACGCCCCGCCAGCAGCAATTCATCGGCAAGCGCAAGCAAGCCCTCGCGGCCGCCCATCGCGGCCGGCTGCCCGAGTACCTGCCCGCCTCGGATGCGACGACGGGCGACTGGAAGGTCGAGTTGCCCGACTGGTGCCAGGACCAGCGCAACCAGATGACCGGCCCGGCGGACGATCCCGAGCTCGTCGTCAAAATGCTGAATTCGGGGGCGCCGGGCGTGATGCTCGACTTGGAAGACTCGATGGCGAACCAGTGGGACCACCTCACCCACGGCATCGAGACCATCGTCCAGGCACTGCACGGCCAGCTCCGCTACGTCGACAAGAAACGCGATCGCACGGTCGGCATCGAGCCGAGCAAGACGGTCATCTGGGTGCGGCCGCGCGGGCTCCACATCAGCCAGGTCGGGGTCCTCGGGGCCGACGAGATCATGTCGGCCTCGTTGTTCGACGTGGCGAGCGTGTGGTACCGGGTCGATCCCCAGGCGTTGAAACACCCTCTGTCCATCTACATCCCCAAGTCCGAATCCGCCGCCGAAGCGCTGTGGTGGCGCGACGTGTTCCAGGCGCTGGCACGCGCGCGTGGGCTCCCTCCGGACTCGATCAAGTGCATGGCGCTCGTGGAGGCGCATCCGCTCGCCTATGAGGTCGAGGAGTTCGCCTACCACCTGCGCGAGCACTGTCTCGGGCTCAATCTGGGTCGCTGGGATTACATGGCGAGCCTGATCCACTTCACCCTCGAGAGGCCGGAGTGGGTGCTCCCCGACCGCAACACGATTCCGCACAACGTGCCGTTCTTCCAGCGCGTGCGCGAACGCCTGGCGGACGTGTGCCACAAGCGCGGCATCCTCGCCATCGGCGGGATGACGGCGCTCTATCCGAGCCGCGAGGACCCGGAGCTCAACGCGCGCGCGCTGGCCGTGTTGGCGCAGGATAAGAAGAACGAGGCGGACTGCCTGATGGACGGCGCCTGGACCGGGCATCCGGACCAAAACAAGATCGCCGTGGAGCAGTTCCCTTTCCCGAACCAGTTGGGGCGCCGCCCGCAGCTCGCCGAGGCGCACCCCGATCTCCGCCCACTGCCCCGGGGCGTGGGGACGCGCTCGCTCGCGGGCACCCGCGCGGCGGTGCGCACGGTGATCCGCTACCGCAACGGCGTGCTGAACGGCAAGGGCGCCAGCCTGCTCGACGGGTACATGGAAGACCTCGCGACCGATCGCATCTATCGCCTGATGATCGCCCAGCGGGTGCGCCACGCCGCCGCCGCCCAGGTCGTGGACGACGCCGGCCAGCCGCTCGTCCATACGCCGGAGCTCGTCACCCAGCTGTTCGATGGCGAGCTGGACCGGATCGTGCGCGAGTTGCCGACGATGAAGGATCTCGGGACGCCCGAGACGTTTCGCCAAGCCAGGCTACTCAGTGAGGACATGATTCGCCGAGGTGCGTTCGATCCGATCTAGGCCGTAACGGACCCGACTGCTGTCCGCAGCCAGTCAAAGGAGCGACCCATGATCACGGCCGTGCCATGGACGCAGGTGTACGACCCGCTGCACAACTGGATCCTGTCCACCCTGGTCGCATCCCTGCCGATCCTGGTGCTGTTCGGCCTGCTAGCGGGGCTGCGCATCAAGCCGCACTGGTGCGCCATCGCCGCCGCCGTCACGGCGGCGGTGGTCGCCGTGACGGTGTTCGGGATGCCGATCCGGCTCGCGGGCATGAGCTTCGTATTCGGGGTGGGCTTCGGTGTGCTGAAGATCGCCTGGATCGTGCTGGCCGCGGTGTACCTGTACGACGTCTCGGTGTACACCGGGCAGTTCGAGATCATGAAGGAATCGGTCGCCGGGATCACGGCGGATCGGCGGCTGCAGGTCTTGCTCGTGGCCTTCTGCTTCGGGGCCTTCATCGAGGGCGCGGCGGGCTTCGGCGCCCCCGTGGCGATCGCGGGCGCCTTCATGATCGGCCTCGGGTTCCGGCCGTTCCACGCCGCCGCGCTGAACCTGATCGCCAACACCTCGCCAGTCGCGTGGGGCGCGATCGGCACGCCCGTGCACACGCTGGCGGCGGTGTCGGGCCTGCCCGAATCAGACCTGAGCGCGATGATCGGCCGCATCCTGCCCCTCACGGGCATCATCGTGCCCTTCTGGCTGGTGCGCGCCATGGTCGGCTGGACCGAAACGTTCGAAGTGCTCCCGGCCATCCTGGTGGTGGGCGCGTCGTTCAGCCTGACGCAGTACCTCTGGTCCAACCATATGGACTCGAACCTGGTCGACATCGCGGGCGGCGTGGTGTCGCTCCTCGCGACGGTGATCTTTTTGCGGTTCTGGCGCCCCAAGCGCGTCTATCGATTCGAGGGCGAGGGCGCGGCGGCGCCGGGCCGGTCGGCCGGTCTGCCGGGCAGCGCGCCGAGCGCGGGGCAGCGCCACACCGTCCAACAGATCCTCAAGGCGTGGATGCCGTTTGCGATCCTGTCCGGCTTCGTGCTGGTGTGGGGGCTGCCGGTCGTCAAGGGCGCGATGAACCGGCTCACCACTCCGGTCTGGGACGTGCCGTACCTGCACAACGCGGTGACGCGCGCCGCCCCCGTCGTGACGAAGCTGACGCCCGAGGCCGCCCGCTACGACTTCAACTGGCTGTCGGCGACGGGGACCGGCTGCTTCTTGGCCGCGATCGTCGCCGGCCTGCTGCTCGGCGTGGGGCCGGTCCAGCTCGCGAAGATCTTCTGGACCACGCTGAAGCGCATGAAGCTCGCCGTGATCGCGATTTCCTTCATGCTGGGCCTCGGGTATACCACCCGCTACTCAGGGCTGGATGCGGTGCTGGGGCTGGCGTTCACGCGCACCGGCTGGCTCTTCCCCTTCTTTGGCACGTATCTCGGCTGGCTGGGCGTCGCGTTGACGGGGAGCGACACCTCCTCGAACGCGCTGTTCGGCAGCTTGCAGCGCATCACTGCCCAGCAGCTCAAGCTCGACCCGATCCTCATGTGCGCGGCCAACTCGGCCGGGGGCGTGATGGGCAAGATGGTGGATGCGCAGTCCATCACCGTCGCCACCTCGGCGACGAATCAGGTGGGGAACGAAGGCTCGATCTTCCGCTACGTGTTCTGGCACTCCATCGCGCTCGGGGCGGTGGTGGGCGTGATCGTGCTGCTCTATGCCTACGTGTTCCCCGGGGCGGTGCCGCACGGGCTGACGATCGTGAAGTGATGTTGGGGCAGGGCCGAGACGCGCGAGGCGCCCCGAGCAGTGTCGTCGGGGCGCCTCGAGTGTTTCTGGCTGCCAGAGCGCGCCGCGGGCAGGCCGGCGGCGCTTAAGCCTGGAGCCGCGCCTCCTGCGGCGCCCAGATGCTCAGCTTCCGCGTCTCGGGCATCAGGAACAGGCTGACCAGGAACGCGACCGCCGGCACGATGATGGGATACAGCAACGCCGAGCCGAGGCTGTGGGTCGACACGTACGCGGCGGTCGTAATGACGGGCACCAATCCCCCACCCCACCCGTTGCCGATGTGATAGGGCACCGACACGGACGAGTACCGGATCCGTGCCGGGAAGTACTCCGCCAGGAACGCCCCGATCGGCCCGTAGACCATGCCCACGTAACACACCATGATCGCGACGTACAAGGTCGCGAGCGCATAGTTGGGGGTGGCCGGATTCGCGGCCTGGCCGAGCGCGGTGTAGAGCGGGTAGTAGGTCACGGCCGCGAGCAGGAACCCGGCCAGGATGATCGGCTTGCGGCCGATCTTGTCGGACAGCCACCCGAAGAAGATCAACGACGGGGTCGCGATGAGCAGCGCGGCGCCGGTGATCAGGGCGGGGTGCAGGACGTCGGGTTTCTGCACCTGCTGGAGAAAGTACAGCGCCCAGAATTGACTGCTGTACCAGACGACGCCCTCGCCAATCACCACGACACTGGCGATCAGCACGTACTTCACGTTCTGACTCCAGAACGCCTCGCGCCAGGGATTGGCGGAGGTCTGCCCTTTCGCCTTGATGGCCTGGAAGATCGGCGTTTCCGCGAGCCGCAGCCGGATGTAGATGGCGATCGCCACCATGAGGAGCGAGAGAATGAACGGGATGCGCCAGCCCCACGCGGCGAACGCCTCGGTCCCCACGATCTCGCGCGTCACGACGATGACGGCCAGGGACACCACGATGCCGAGCGTGGGCGACGTCTGCAGCCAGCCGGTGTAGTACCCGCGCTTCTCATCGGGGGCGTGTTCCGCGACGTACGTGATGGCGCCGCCGTACTCGCCGCCGAGGCACAGGCCCTGAATGAGGCGCAGCAACAACAGCAGAATCCCCGCCAGCGCGCCGATCTGGGCGTAGCTCGGCACGAACCCGATGAGCGCCGTCGAGAGTCCCATGCCGCTCAGCGTGATCAGGAAGGTGTATTTCCGCCCTACGAGATCGCCGACCCGGCCGAACAGGAAGGCGCCAAACGGGCGGACCAAGAACCCCGCCGTGAACGTGCCGACGTACTTGATGAGATCCGAGCCGGACTGCGACTGGGCGAAGAATCGCGACGCGAGCAGGCCGGCGAGGCTGCCAAAGATGTAGAAGTCGTACCACTCGATGACGTTTCCGACCGCCGCGGCAATGACGACGCGGCGAAGTTCCTTGACGGAGAGCGCGGGCGCGGTCATGTCTCCCTCGGGTCGGTTGTGGTGGGTTGAGTCTCCGGGCGATCTGGTGCGCTGTCAAGTATGGCGCTAGGGCGCCCGGAACGGGCTCGTCCGCCGCACCAGCGTCGCGCGCGCTATGCCTTCCGCGCGATCAAACCGGCGCCCATCTCGGACAGGTAGCCGAGCAGCGCGCCCGCGACCAACGGAACGGCTACCAGCACGTACGCCTTGGGGTCCGTGGGCACGGCCCACACGGTGACCGCCGCCCCGCAATACGCGCCGGGGATGAAGGAGAGGGCGGCCACCTTCGACTGGAGGACGAGGAAGAAGGCCACCACGCCGATGATGATCCAAGTCATGCTGCCCAGGTTCGTCAGCCCAATCAGCGCCCAGGCCAGCCACACCCACACGACCCCCGACAGGGTGGTCGCGATGGTCTTCTGCAATCCCGTCGTCTTGCCGCCGGCGGCGAAGAAACAGGCCCACGCGACCATCCCCGTCGGCACCGCCAGACCCACCATCGCCCCCACCTTGAGCCATAGCGCGATCAGCACGCCGCTGCTCACGGCCAGCGCCATCAGCCGGTCCATAAGGTTCGAGCCTCCACCCTAGGTGCGGGCGCCAGCGAAACCGGCTCCCCTGCCCACCGAGTTAGGGTGGCGGGGAGCCGTGCGAGCGGACTGCGCGGATCAGCGAATCGTGGCATCCAGCCTCTTCCCGAAGACTGCGGGGTCAAGCGAGAGGATTCCGGTGCGCCGTCAGGCCGGCCCCACGGAGCGACGTCCCGAAGACCTGTCAAGCAGGGCGGCCCGCGCCGCGTGCTCAATCGCTTCGCGGTGATGCGGTTCGGGGCCGCTGCTCCCGGCTCAGGCGCCGCGGGTCTTGAGCCGTCCCGTGACCCACTCGCCGGCGAAGCCCAGGCCCGCCCCGACCGCGAGGGCCACGGCGACGCGAATCCCGCCCTGCAGCGTGGTGACACGTAAGCCCAGCGACACGCCTGCGCCTGCCACCGCTCCGGCGGTATACGACAACAACGGGAGGCGCTGCTGGAACACCATGAGGAACACGGCCGCGCCGAGGATGAGCGCATACACGATCGGCTGGCGCCCGAGCGACGCGGCGACCGTGTAGACGAGCAGCGCCCACACGACCCCCGACACCGTGCCCGCCACGGTGCGTTGCAGCCCGGGGATGCCGCCCCCCGAGGCGAGGAAGCACGCCAGGGCGACGACCACCGCCCAGAGCGACAACGGCACCTTCCCATAATCCGAGATCAGGGACCACACGGCCACCACCAACCCCAGACTCAAACCGCGGGCGGTCAACGTATTCATCGGCCTGCCTCCTTCGGTTCGCGGATGTGGTAGGCTTCCATGGCGTAGTACTCGGCTAACCCCAGGCGGTCGGCGTGCGCCGCGGTCTCGAGGTTGCGGGCCTCGACCCGCTGCCAGAACTCCCGGTTGTCGTAGGCCCCGGGGAAGGGCGCCGTGTCCTTCTGCGACTGGTGTTTGAAGATCGCGACGATCTTCGCCCGCAGCTCGTCCTGCGACAGCGGGACCAGCACGTCCGCCTCGGTAATCGACCATTCCTGCCAGGCGCCGCGGTACAGCCACACGGCGGGCGGCGTCCCCCCGTACCCCGCGAGCGCGTGCTCGACCGCGGCCTTGCTCAGCCGGTGCGTGCCGTGGGGATCGGACAGGTCGCCCGCGACGAAGACCAGGTCGGGGCGGACCTCCTCGAGCAGGGCGCGCACGATGGCCACGTCTTCCGGCCCGATGGGCCGCTTGCGCACCTCGCCCGTGCGGTAGAACGGCAGGTTCAAGAAGCGGGCGCTGGTAGGCGGCAATCCGACCGCCTCGAGCGCCGCCACCGCCTCGGACTCCCGGATCATGCGCTTCAGGTCCTGCACCACCGGGAGGTCGACCTCGCCTGGCGCCTTGCGCTCCAAGCTCTCCTCGACCGTGGCGCGCACCCGATGCAGCGCTGCCCCGTCCAGCCCGAGGGGCGCTGCGGCGCGCTCGACGAAATCGAGATGGCGCCGCACATCGTGGTCGAACACGGCGATGATGCCACTCGTCATGTAGGCCACGACGATCGTGTTTTCGTTCTCCCACAGTTTGCGCAGGATCCCGCCCATCGAGATCACGTCATCGTCGGGATGGGGCGAGAACACCAGCACGCGCTGGTGGGCGGGCAGCTTGGACCGGCCCCGGATCTTGTCCTTGAGGCGGTTGAACACCGCCCCGTTGATCGGTCCCGCGGCGCCGTGCTTGGCGAGCAGCGGGCTCAAGTGGTGCGTCGAGTAATCGCCCGCCGTGAGCTTCAAGATCGCCGTGTCGCTCTGCTCGGCGAGCCACACCACCGCCCGGTCGGTGAGCGCGGGCGTCCACTCCACCTGCCCGAGCACCCACGGCGTCGCGATCCGGGTGAGCTCCGCCGCGGCCGCCCGGTCGAGATACATGGTGGCGGCGCCGTGTGACTGCAGGTAGGTGGCGGCCACGTCGGGCGAGACGTCTCCCTCCACGGCGCGTCGCACGATGGCCGCCTTGTGCTCGCCCGTCGCGATGAGGGCGATCTCCTTGGCTTGGAGGATCGTGGCCACGCCCATCGTGATCGCCTCGCGCGGCACGTTATCCTCGCCGAAGAAATCCACCGCCGCGTCCTTGCGCGTGATCATGTCCAGCGTGACGAGGCGGGTGCGCGAGTCGGGGGGCGACCCGGGCTCATTGAAGCCGATGTGGCCGCTCTTGCCGATCCCGAGCAGCTGGAAGTCGATGCCGCCGGCCTCCGCGATGGCGCGCTCGTAGGCGGCGCAGTGAGCCGCGAGCGCCTCGCGCGGCACCGCGCCCTCGGGGATGTGCACGTGTTCCGGTCGGATGTTCACGTGGGCGAAGAGGTTCTCCCACATGTAGCGCCGGTAACTTTGCGGGTTGTCGGGCGCCATCGGGTAGTATTCGTCGAGGTTGAACGCCACGACATTCGCGAAGTCGACCTCCCGCGCCTCGTAGCGGCGGATCAGCTCGCGGTAGATCCCGAGCGGCGTGCTGCCGGTGGCGAGCCCCAGCACGCAGCGGCCGCGCGCGGCCGTTTGCCGCGCGATGAGTTCGACGATGCGGTCGGCCAGGAGCCCCGCCAGCGCGTCGTGGTCGGGCACCACGACGGTGCGGATCCGCTCGCGGTCGCGCGGGCCCTCGAGCGGCGCCTCGGGCCCGGGCCGGCCCGGCGCGGCCGGCGCCGGAGCGCTCTTCACGACGGGGTTCCCTCGGGTCGCGGGACGGCGCTGCATGGGGTAAGGATAAGGGCCCAAGGGGTGCCAAGAAAGCCGGGCGCCGGAACTGCGCGCCCGTCGTGGCTGGTTCGTGCTCGTTTGAGCGGCCCGCGGTCAGCGCACGACTACCGTCCCCGTCATGCTCGCCCCGTGGATGCTGCAGTCGTAGGTGTAGGTGCCGGCCGTGGTGAACGTGAAGGGGTACTTCTTGCCGACCCCGGTCATGACGGTGCTGCTCGCGAAGCTCGGCGACCCCGTCGATTCCACGCTGTGGCCCGCCGCCCCGACCCAGTTCCACGTGACCGTGCCGCCCACGGCAATCGTATCGATCGCCGGGTTCTGGGTCATGTTACGGACGCTCTTGAAGAAGATGTCGCCGACGCTGACGGAGGCGGTGGTGGGCAGGGTGCTCGCCGTCGCGGTGAACACGAGTGGCGAGCCCGTGAGCCCCGCCGCCTTCGCCGTGTCGGTCTGGGTCCCCGCGGTGGGCCCGAGCGTGCGCGTGGTGCTCGCCACGCCCGTCGCGTCGGTCGGGCCCGACGTCGGCGCCACCGAGCCGCCGCCCGTGCCCGCGACCCAGGAGACCGTCACCCCGGACACGCCGTTCCCGTGCGCGTCCCGCACGATGGCGCTGTGGGGCGTCGCCAGGGCCGTGTTGATCGCCCCGGTCTGCGCGTCGCCCCCGTTCTTCGCGATCTGGGTGGCAACGCCCGGGTTGGCGGTGGAGGTGAACGTCACCGGCGAGCCGACCAGCCCCGCTACGGTGGCCTGCACGCTCTGAGCGCCGGCCGTGCCACCGAACGTGTGGGTGATGGTGGCGATGCCGGTCGCCGCGGTCATGCTCGAAGCCGCGGAAACACCCCCGCCGCCCGCCGTCACCGCCCAGCTCACGGTCACGCCCGCGACGGGGGCGTTGGTCTGATCACGGGCGATCACCCGATAGGGGTTCGCCAGGGTCGCGAGCACCGTATCGGTTTGGCCGTTGCCCGAAGCCGCGGTCGTCTGGGCGAGCTGGGTCGCGCCCTGGACCTGGCCGGTGGCGCTGAACGTGACGGGCGAGCCGGTGAGGCCGGCCTTCGAGGCGGTCGCGGTGAGCGGCCCGGCATTCGCCCCGAGGGTCCAGGTGGCGGTGGCCACGCCATTCGCGTCCGTGTTGCTCGACGACGTGAGCGAGCCGCTCCCGGCCGCGGCTGCCCAGCTCACCGCCACGCCGGTCACCGGGGCGTTGCTCGCGTCGCGTACCACTACCGCCAGCGGCGTGGGCAGCGCTACGCCGGTCGCTCCGACCTGGTTGTCCCCGTTATTCGTGGCGGTCTTGGCGATCTGGGTCGGGGTCGGGCCGGGCGGTGTACCGCCCCCGCCGCCCCCGCAGGCCAATGTGATGACCGTCACACTGATCAGCGACGTGCGCGATCGACGCAACCAGCCCATGCGGCACCTCCAACTCTGACGAACGGTGGGTCAAGGAGATACCCCCTTCGGACCGTCGCGTTGCTTGACGGAGCGTGGGGGATATCGCATATGTAGTATGCGCCCCCACTTTGATCGGACATGACTGTCGCGACCGGCGGCCGCCTCGGGCGGACCCGCCGAGCCGGATGGGTGTGTCCCCAGGAGCGCCGTGAGCCGATTGGAGACGTTCCTCGAGGGCAGGCAGGAGATCCTGCGACAGGCCAGCATGGCCCTCGGAGGGCGTGCTGTCACGGTGTGGGAGGTCTCCACCCGTGCCGAGCCCGAGCCCCAGGCTTCGAGCCACGCCGTCCCCGCCCATCATGCCACCAATCTTGACGTCGATGCCACCCTGCGGCGTTGGGGCATCCCCATCGTGCAGGGGAGCCGGTGGGTGGGCTGCCGCACGGAGCACGACGGGCCCTGGGTGATCGCCCCGGTGCGGCTGCGACCCCCGGCGCCCCCCCCGAACGGGCAGGAGCGCCGCAGCCCGGCGCGCCTCACGCTGGAGCTCGCCGGGTTATGTCTCGGCCTGCTTGACCGGCGCGACGTGGCGCCCGGCACGCCGGCGCCCGCGCGGCGCAGCGACCCGCTGCAGGATATCACCAGCTTGCCGGGGATCATCGCCCACGAGCTCTCCAACCCGCTCACCGCCGCCCGGGCGGGGCTGCAACTGGCGATGGAGGCGGTGGGGCGCTGGACGGAGGTGGCGGCGGGCCGCCGCCTCGAGCTGCTGGACGAGCTCGGCCAGGTGATCGACGACATCGACCGGTCGGTGACCTTCCTGCGGGCGGTGAAGGACCGGGCCCGTGGCGCCCTGGCGCGCTCCGAGCGGTTCGACGCCGTGCGCGTGGTGCGCTCCTGCTGCACGCTCGAGAGCCGCGTCCTCAAGGAGAAGCGCATCCCGCTCGAGTTCGACTCGACGCTCGAAAACGTGTACTTGAAGGGCGACCCCAACGCCCTGTACGAGCTGCTGGTGAACCTGATCCGCAACGCGGCCGATGCCAGTGCCGCGCGCCCCGCGCCGGTCCGGGTGACCCTCGCCCAGGACGCCACCACGCTCCAGCTCACCGTGCGCGACCAGGGGGCCGGCATCCGGCCGCAGGACCTGGAGCGGATCTTCGAGGCGGGCTTCACCACGAAGGAGTTCGGGGAGGGCAGCGGCATGGGGCTCGTGGTAGTGCAGAGCGTGGTGCGCAACATGTTCGCCGGCAGCATCGCCGTGGACTCCAAGGTCGGCGCCGGGACGACCATGACGCTCCGCTTCCCGATCCCGCCCCAGCGCTCCGTCGACCAGCGCTCTGAGGCCGAAGCCACGCCGTAAACGCCGGGCCCGGCTCGCGCGTAGCTCGGAAACACGCTTCCTTTCCCCCCACCTTCCCTGCGGGAGTCGCTTGTGAATCGGATCCTGCCCCTCGCGGCCGCCGCGTGCGTCGCTGCGCTGTTGCCCCGTCCCGCCGGCGCCCAGGACCTCACCGTCGACACCACCGGCGCCGGCGTGCTCATCGATCAGGCGCTCACCCATGCGGAGGTGATGCAGAACCTCGCGTACCTGAGCGACGTCGTCGGCCCGCGGCTGACCGGCTCGCCCGCCGCCCGCGCGGCGAACGACTGGACGCTCGGGCGCTTCAAGGCCTACGGGCTGGAGGCGCATCTCGAAGCCTGGAAGTTCGGCGGCACCTGGACGCGCGGCCCCATGGGGGTGCGGATGACGGCCCCCCGGCTCCACCCCGTTAGCGCCGCGAGCTGGGCCTGGGCGCCCGGCACCGGCGGCCGTACCGTGGGTGGTCCCGTCGTGCGCATCGCCGCGACCACGCCCGACAGCTTCCTGCTGTACCGCGCCAAGGTGCGCGGGGCCTGGGTCATGTTGCGGCCCCCGAGCGCCGTGTGGAACAACGACGGCCCCCCGATGACCGCCGCCGATTCGGAGCGCCAGCGGGAGTTCATGCGTAACCAGTTCGCGCCGTTCCGGGACGCGGACTCCGCGACGCGCGCCAAGATGCAGCAGTTCGGCAACGACTTGCCTTATCTGTTGCGGCGCGCCGGGGCGCAGGGCATCGTGCTCGACGCGGGCAAGGAGCACACCCTGCTCAACATGAGCGGCTCGCCCAATCGCATTCTGCCGCTCCCCCAGATCGTGGTGGCGCACGAGGACTACGCCCTGTTCGACCGGCTGCTGCAGCGCGGCATGACCCCGCGGCTGGCCGTGAACATCGAGAACAAGATGACCACCGACTCGGTGCCGCAGTGGAACACGGTCGCCGAGATCCGCGGCACCGAGCACCCGGGCCAAGTCGTGATCGTGGGTGGGCACCTCGACTCCTGGGACCTGGGCACCGGCGCCACGGACAATGGGACCGGCGCGATGTGCACGCTCGAAGCCGCCCGCGTGATCGCGCAGTCAGGCCTGAAACCCAAGCGGACGATCCGGTTCATCCTGTTCACGGGGGAAGAGGAGGGGCTGATCGGCTCGCACAAGTACGCGGAGGCGCATGCCGCAGAAGCCGATTCGATCCAGGCCGTGCTGGTGCTGGACAACGGGACGGGCGCCGTGACGGGGCAGGCGTTGCAGGGCCGGGCGGACCTCGAAGCCCTGTGGCGCGCCGTGCTGGCGCCGGTGGCGCGCCTCGGCGCCGACTCGGTCGTGAACCGCAACAAAGGCGGCACCGACCACCTCTCGTTCCTGCCGTACGGCGTGCCCGGCTTCAACTTCAACCAGCTCCAGCGGGGCTACAACCACACGCACCACTCGCAGGCGGATACCTATGAGATGGCGCTCGGCCCGGACCTCATGCAGGCGGCTGCCGTGATGGCGGTGTCGGCCTACGAGCTGGCGAATCTGCCGGGGATGATTCCGCGCGGCGCGACCGAAGCGCCGCGGCCGCTCGAGGCGGCAAAGATCTCGGATAGCCTGCGGGTGAAGACCCGGCGCTGACCGGGGGGCGCCTCACTCGGGCTCGGTGAGGAGCTGCGGGAGATTGAGTGGCCGCGTGTGCATGACGACACTCCCGTCCGGGGCGCGCGGCCACTCGCGTTCTGGACGGTCGCAGTACAACTCGACGCCGTTGCCGTCCGGGTCGCGCAGGTACAGGGCCTCGCTCACGCCGTGGTCCGCAGCGCCTTCCAGCACGATGCCCGCGGCGAGCAGCCGCCGCAGCGCCGTCGCCAGCGCGCGGCGGTCGGGATAAAGGATCGCGAAGTGGTACAACCCCGTCGTCCCCGGGGCCGGCGGCCGGGCTCCCTCCCCCGCCCAGGTGTTCAGCCCGATGTGATGGTGGTAGCCACCCGCCGCGAGGAACACGGCGTCGCGGCCATACGACGCTGTCACCTCGAACCCTAGGACGTCACGATAGAACCCGAGCGCGCGCTCCAGGTTCGCCACGGTGAGGTGGACGTGACCGATGCGGGTCCGGGGATCGAGGGCCATCCCTGGGGAAACACTGGCCTGTTCCCGGACGCGTCAAGCGCCGGCGGCGTGGCGGCCCTGTGGGCGGCAACTTTAGATTTCGCCCAATGAATGCGATCCCCCGCGTCCCGCCGCCGACGAACGAGCCGGTGCTGGGCTACGCCCCCGGCGCGCCCGAGCGCGCCGCGCTGAAACAGGCGCTCCGGGAGCTCGCCGGCCGCCCTACCGAGATCCCGCTCGTCATCGGGGGCGCCGCGGTGCGCACCGGCCGGACGGTGGAGCTCGTGATGCCGCACTGTCACCGGCACGTGCTCGCGACGGTGCATCAGGCGGGGCCGGTCGAGATCGAAGCCGCGATCGCGGCGGCGCGCGCGGCGTGGCGCGACTGGTCCACCTGGGACTTCGAGCGGCGCGCCGCGGTGTTTCTCAAGGCGGCGGACCTGTTGGCGACCCGCTACCGGCCGATCGTCAACGCCGCAACCATGCTGGGCCAGTCGAAGACCGCACATCAGGCGGAGATCGACGCGGCGTGCGAGCTGATCGACTTCTTCCGTTTCAACGTGCACTTCGCCGAGCGCCTCTACGCCGAGCAGCCGCTGTCGAGCCCCGGCGTGTGGAACTCCATGGACTACCGGCCGCTCGAGGGCTTCGTCTACGCCATCACGCCCTTCAACTTCACCTCGATCGGCGGCAACCTGCCGACCGCGCCGGCGCTCATGGGCAATACCGTCGTGTGGAAGCCGGCGGCGACGGCCGCCCTCTCGAACTATGTCGTGCTGCAGCTGCTCGCGGACGCGGGGCTCCCACCGGGCGTCGTAAACTTCGTGCCGGGCCCGGCGGCCGAGGTGTCCACCCGCGTCCTCGCCGACCGGGCGTTTGCGGGGATCCATTTCACCGGCTCGACCGAGGTGTTCCAGGCGCTGTGGCGGCAGGTGGGCGAGAATCTCGCGCACTACGCGGGCTACCCCCGGCTCGTGGGCGAGACGGGCGGCAAGGACTTCATCCTCGCCCACGCGAGCGCGGATGCCGACGCGCTGGCCACGGCGATGGTGCGGGGCGCCTACGAATACCAGGGGCAGAAGTGCAGCGCCGCCTCGCGCGCCTACGTCCCGGCGAGCCTCTGGCCCGCCGTGCGCGAGCGCGTGCTGGGGATGCTCGCGGAGGTGAAGGTGGGCGACCCGGCCGATTTCCGGAACTTCATGGGGGCCGTCATCGATCGGAAGGCGTTCGCTAAGATCACGGGCTACCTCGAGGCGGCGAAACAGGCCCCCGGCGTGAAGATCCTGTTCGGCGGCGGAGCGAACGACGCGGACGGGTACTTCGTGCAGCCCACGCTGATCGAGACGGAGGATCCCACCTACCGCACCATGTGCGAGGAGATCTTCGGCCCCGTCCTCTCGCTCCACGTCTATCCCGACGCCCGCTGGGCCGAGACGCTGCGCCTCGTGGACGCGACGTCGCCGTACGCGCTCACCGGCGCGATCTTCGCCGGCGAGCGGCGCGCGATCGACGAGGCGAAGCACGCCCTGCGCTACGCGGCCGGAAACTTCTACGTGAATGACAAGCCGACCGGCGCCGTCGTGGGCCAACAGCCGTTCGGGGGCGCGCGCGCCTCGGGCACCGACGACAAGGCGGGCAGCGTGCTCAACCTCACGCGCTGGGTGAGCCCGCGGACCGTGAAGGAGACGTTCGTCCCACCGCACGGCTTCGCCTACCCGTTCATGGCCGAGCCGTGAGCCCGGGCGGCGCGCGCCCGCCCATTCTCGTGCTCGCGATGGGTGGGGCGTTCGTGCTGCTCGTGGCCGCGCTGTTGCTCGGATCCCTCACCAAGCCGGAGCTGCCGCCCTACAGCCCCACCGCGCCGCAGCCCGTGCCGGTGGGGGACTCGCTGGTCGGCCCCGCGACCTACACGCTCGACGCGTCGTCCACCGAGCGGTGGCGCCGCTTCGACTTCGGACGCAACGCCGCGGTCGACTCGGGTGCGTGGGACATCGCCTTTCGACGGTTTCATCTCATCGCCGCGCCGGGCGGCGGGATCGCCGATCTCGGGGTCGTCCCGTTCGACTCGGTACGCGCCCTACCCCTCACCGGATACCAGGCGAACGCCACGGCGCCGGACACCACCAACCCCGCCGTGGGGAAGTGGTACGACTACGGCATGCTGACCCACCTCCTCACATCCAAGCACCACGTCTATGCGATCCGCACGCCGCGCGGGCGCTACGCCAAGCTCGAGCTGCTGGCCTACTACTGCCGGGAGGCTGGCTCGGCGTGCCTCACCTTCCGCTACACCTACCAGGGCGACGGCACGCCGCGCGTCGCCCGCTGACGCCGGACGCGAAACGCCCCCGGTCGCGCGCGACCGGGGGCGTAGGATTCGGGTCCCGTGATCGGCTTACTTAGGCGGCAGGATCTTGAACATCCCGGTGCCGCACACCGGGCACACGCCTTTCATGGCGGGACGGCCGTTCGCCATCTTCACCTGCTGCGGGTTGGAAATCTTGCGCTTGGCCTTGCACTTCACGCAGTAGCCTTCGTCTGGGGCCATCGGGCTCTTTCCACCCTTCGCCATTGGGGCTCCTCCGTTGAGGGGCAGGGGGGGGTAGGAACGGAGACAACATAATACCCCCTGCTTAGGTCGTGGGAGCGGGGCCGGGCGTAGGGGCGTCCGAGAAGCCGTTTCGTTTGTGAGTTCCGTCACAAAACGGTTTGGTCGCCGAGCCCCCACAACGGCATAGGACAACGACTTCCGTCGCTCGGCCGTCCTTCCGGGGGGGCACCGGAAGCTCCTGCCCGTCCGGGGTTACGATCCTGACCGGACCCTGGACAACAAGGGGCCCGTTCGCCCTGGGGGTAATGGTCGTGGGGATGGTCATGGCCCCAGTATAACGTCCCCCGCGCGAGTCGCCGACCCCTGTGGAGGCCCCGAGCGTCGCTTGCACCAGGCACGGCTGATCCATCTGGCACCGGACCGCACACGCGGCGGTGCGCCTCAGCACGATCCGCGGCCTCGCGGGGCTCCTCGCGTTGGGACTCGGGGCGGCGCTCCGGTCCAAGGCCGTGGCACAGCGGGCGACGGCGCTCGAGCTCGGGCGTCCTCGCCGCCGGCAGCGCGCGCCGGACCACGCCACAGCTCGTCCAGCTGGGACGCCGCCGCGCGACACTCGAGCCCAGTGCCATCGGGATCGACTGCGCGCTCGTCACGCTCCCGGTCGCCGATATGCGGGGCCGCGTTGTGCTCGGCGCCGATGTGGACGCGAGCTGGACGCTCCCGCTCAGCGAGCCGGCGGCCGTAGCGCCCGGGTCGGGAGGAGCGGCGCGCTCGCGACGCCCCTCACGACCGGGTCGACGGGCGGTGAGGGGACGGCACAGGGCTCATCAGCGTCACCGTCGGCTGCGTCTGGCTCCGGTAGGCCCCGTGGCAGGGAACGCGCCGCGCCGGGGCAGGGTATCTTCCAGCCGCACGCATGCGTACGCTGGTAGGGCTGTCCCTCCCGTTCATCGCCGTGGCCTGTGTCTCCGAGCACGGGCCCCTCACGAATCGCATGGCGCAATCGACCACGCCCTACCTGGCGCGCGCCGCCCGCGAGCCGGTGAGCTGGCAGCCGTGGGGGCGCGACGCGCTGGCGCTCGCAGCGCGGCTCGACCGCCCCATCCTGTTGTACGTCGGGGCCGACGAGTGCCGCTGGTGCGGCGTGATGGATCGCGAGGTGTACGGCGACCCGGCCCTCGCCGCCCTGATCGATTCGCTGTTCGTCCCCGTCCGCGTGGACCGCGACGAGCGGCCCGACGTGGCGGCGCGCTACGCGGCGGCGGTGCGGCTCCTGACCGGGCTGCGGGGCTACCCGCTCACGGTGTTCCTCACGCCCGACGGGGCGGCGTTCTTCGGGGGCACCTATTTTCCGCTCGACGACCCCGTCACGGGCCGGGGCCTGAAGCAGCTGCTCCCCGATGTGGCGCGGAGCTTCAAGCAACAACGGGCGTCCCTGGTGCAGCGCGCCGCCCTCGTGCGACAGCTGTCGCTCGGGCGGGGCGGCCTGCCCCACGGCGTGCTGCAGCCCGCCGCCGTACGGCAGGCGATCGACGGGGTGCGGGCGGCGCTCAGCGCCGCGGGCTCGGCGCGCGCCGCGCTCGGGGGCGTCGTGCTGGCGCAGGCGGCAGGCTTGATGCTCGCGACCTACGCGCGCACCGGCGACTCGAGTTACCTCGTGCCGGCCCGGCGGGTGCTCGCCGCCCTGGTCGACTCGAGTGATGCGGCGCTCGCCTCGAGCGCCCGCGACGATCCCCCAGGCCTCGTGCGCGCCGCCCTGCTGCGCGACCTGGCGACCGCATGGGCCGCGACCGGCGATCTCCACGACCGGGAGGCGGCGCTCGAACTGCTGCACCGTCTGACGGGAGAGCTGGCGCGCACCGACGAGCGCAGCGTGTTTGCCGACCGGGAGGCCTACGTGATCGGGGCGATCCTGGACGCCGCGCCCGCCCTGGGAGACTCGGCGGCGGGCGCGCGCGCCCGCGCTGCCCTGGACACGCTGCTGAAGCGCGTCTACGCCCGGGGCCACGGCGTGCGGCACGTGGCGGGCCCCGGGGGCGGGAGCGCCGGGCGGGCCCTGCTCCAGGACCAGGTGGAGGTGGCCGATGCGTGCCTCGCCGCCGCCGGTGGCGGCGACCCCCGCTACCGCGCGATCGCCGTGGACTTGGTGGCGGTCCTGGACCAGGAGTTCGCCGACTCGAGCTTGGGGGGCTATTTCGACGTGGCCGCCAGCGATCCCACGGCGCCCGCACTGGCCGATCGCGCCAAGCCGGTGCTCGACGAGCTGCTGCCCGGGGGGAACGCCCGGGCGGCGCGGGTGCTGCTGCGGCTCGCCGAGCTCACGGGGGAGGCGGGCTACCGGCGCCGCGCCGAGGCGACGCTCGAGGCGTTCGCCGGGGTCGTGGCGGGTGAAGGGATGCGCGCCTCCAGTTACCTCGCCGCCGCGGAGGACGCCCTGGCCGCCCGCTAGCACGTTGCCGCCGGGAACGGCCGGGATCCGGACCCCGGCTGGCGGGCCCCTGGCGCCCCTTGCCAGGCCCGGGTAGCGTGACGCCCTAATCTCCAGGCAGGTCATTCTTATGGACGGAAGGGGGGCCCCCTCCGATACGGAGGTGGTGGCTCGTGTGCTCGGCGGCGACCAGGAGGCGTTCGGCCTGGTGATTCGCCGCTACGAGGCCGGGCTGTTGCGGTTCGCCACGCGGATGCTGAACAGCCGCGACGCGGCCGCGGATGCGGTGGCGGAAAGTTTCGTGCGGGCGTACCGCCACCTCGCGAGCTGTCGTGACCCGGCGCGGCTCCGCACGTGGTTGTACCGGATCGTCGCCAACCGGTGCAAGAGCCACCTGGCCCGCCGCCCGATTGCCGATCTCTCGCTTGAGGAAGCGCCCCCTGTAGCGGATGCGGTCGACAACGAGGCTGCGCTGGAGCGCGCCGAGCAACTCGCGCACGTGGAGCGGGCGCTCGCCGCGTTGTCGCCCGAGAAGCGCGAAGCGTTTGTGCTGAAGCACGTGGAAGGGCTGAGCTATCAGGAGATGGCGGCCGTAACCGGTGAGCGCATCCCGACGCTGAAGATGCGGGTGCACCGCGCGCGCGAGGCGCTGTTCGAGGCCCTGAAGGAGTATGCATGAACCCGATCGATCCGAGAATCCATCAGGTGCTCGACGGCGAGCTCGCCGCCGCGGCGCTGCCGCCCGAGGCGCGGCAGGTGGTGGAGCGGCTGGAGGCCGCGGCGGCCCTGCTCGCCGCCGGCATGCCGGCCGCCAGCCTCGAGGCCCGGGTCATGACGGCCGTGCGGCGCCCGGCGCCGGGCGGCGCGCGCCGCGTGGTCCGCTGGCTCCTCACGCCCCGCTCGGTCACCTTCCGCCTCCGCCCGGCCTGGAGCCTCGCGGCCGCTGCGGTCGTGGCGCTCTTGGCGCTCGTCCCGCTCGAGCGGGGACCGCTGTTGGGCGAGCACGAAGGCGTCGCCCAGTTCGTGGGCCGCTTCCCCAACGCCCGCTCGGTGCACGTCGTCGGGACGTTCAACGATTGGCGCACCGGCACGATCGCGCTCGAGGACCACGACCACGACGGCGTGTGGCGCGCGGCGGTCGTGCTCCCCGCGGGCACCTACGAGTACATGTTCGTGGTCGACGGGGAGCGCTGGGTCCCGGACCATCTGGCGGACCGTCTGGTGGCGGACGAGTTCGGCCGCGAGAACTCCGTCGTGATCGTGCGGCCCGCGCGGCGATGAAGCTCGGCCTCCTGCTCGCCCTGCTCGCCACGCCGCTCGCCGCCCAGTCCGTGCGCGACCGGCTCGAGGGCCGGGTGCCGGCGGAGGCGCTCCCGAGTGTCGATTCGCTGGTGCAGGTGGCGGCCAAGGAAGGGTTGCCGACGGAGCCGCTGGTGCAGAAGGCGCTGGAGGGCGGGGCCAAGCACGTGCCGGCGCGCCGCCTCGTCGCGGCGGTCGCGGTGAGCCTCGGGCAGCTACGCGACGCCCGCGACCTGTTGGTCCGCTCGGGCGACGAGCCGCCGGTGACGCCGACCGAGGTGACGACCGTGGTATGGGCCCTGCGGCGCGGCGTGCCCGCGCCCGTGGTGGGGCGGATCATTGGGGCGCTGCCCCGGCCGCCGCGCGGGTCGGCGGTGCACGCCGTCGCCGATCTCGTGGCGCATCACTTCGATCCCGACTCGAGCGCCGACCTGGTCATCCAAGCCATCCACCAGGGGCTGCACGGGGAGCGGCTGCTGGACGTGTCCGTGGCCGCGCTCCACGAGGTGCAGCGCGGCCGCTCCCGGGGGGAAGCCTTGGCCTTGGTGCGCCAGGAGTTGCCCAACGTCCCGCCGGCGCCCAAGCCGGAGCGCGGCGCGGTGGTGAAGGCCCGCCGCCCGCCGACGGGCCAGGAGGCCCCGTGACGACTGGCAAATCGTGTTGTAGCATCATGTAGCTCGAAGGACGGTCGGGCGGCGTCCGCCGCCGGCCTGCGCCCACCGTGACGCCTGGGGGACGTCGCGGGTCTCAACGGTGAAGCGGACCAAACCGGTCCGTGCCATCCCTCCGGAGGAATGAGACATGATTCGTCGCACGCTGCTCGCCTTGTCGCTGCTCGCCGTGCCCGCCATCGTGATGGCGCAACAGCCGTCCGCGATGCAGGGCCAGGCGCCCGCGGCCGACTCCGCGAAGGCCAAGCCGGCTGGCAAAAAGGCCGGGAAGAAGCATGGGAAGAAGGGGGCCAAGCCGATGGCGAAGCCCGCGGCCAAGGACTCCACCAAGATGCAGCCGTAACGCAGCGGTTTTACGACGTGTAGTCAGCGTTGATCCGGACGTAGTCCGGCGTCAGATCGCAGGTCCACACCACCGCCTCCGCGCGCCCCAGCCCAAGGTCGACGCGGAGGCGGATCGTTTTCTGCTGGAAGATCGCGCGGGCGCGCGCGGCGTCGGGGTGTGCGGTGGCGCCGCCCACCGCGAGCGTGAGCGAGTCGCCGCCCGCCTCGGCCTCGAGGGTGATGCGGGCGGGGGTGAGCGCCACGCCCGCCGCGCCCGCCGCCGCGAGAATCCGGCCCCAGTTCGGGTCGGCGCCGAACAGCGCCGTCTTGACGAGCACCGAGCGTGCGATGGCGCGTCCCACCGCGCGCGCGGTCGCCTCGCTCACCGCCCCCACGACCTGGATCTCGGCCAGCTTCGACGCCCCCTCGCCGTCCGCCACGATCGCCAGCGCGAGCGAGCGGGCCACGGCGAGGACGGCGTCTTCGAACAGCTTCGCCACCGCCCCGTCGCGCGTCGGATCGATCCCCGACGCCCCGTTGGCGAGCAACAGCGCCGTGTCGTTCGTACTGGTGTCGCCGTCCACTGAGATGGCGTTGAAACTGCGGTCCACCACGCGGCGGAACAGCGGCTGCAGCGTCGCGGGCTCCCCCACGGCGTCGGTGGTGAGCACGGCGAGGAGCGTCGCCATGTCGGGGTGGATCATCCCGGCGCCCTTCGCGATCCCCCCCACCGTGACCATCCCGGCCGGCGTCTCGAAGCGGACCGCGCAATGCTTGGGGCGCGTGTCGGTCGTCATGATGGCGCGCGCCGCGTCCGGGCCGCCGTCCGGGGCGAGCCGCTCGGCGGCGGCGCGCAGCCCGTCGGTGATCTGCGCTACCGGGAGCGGCACGCCGATCACGCCGGTCGACAGCACGAGGGCGGTGCGCGGCGGCAGGCCCGCCGCCTGTTCGGCGGCCTGGGCCATGGCGCCCGCCGCCGCCAGGCCGTCGGCGCCGGTGCACGCGTTGGCGACGCGCGCGTTCATCGCGACGGCCCGGATCCGCCCCGGACGCTCCGACAGCAGATCGGCATCGTAGCTGACGGGGGCGGCGCGCAGCGCATTCTGCGTGAACACGCCGGCCGTGGCGCAGCTCGTGGCGCTCACGACGAGCGCGACGTCCGGCGCGCCGTCGGACTTCAGGCCGGCGTGGGCGGCGGCGGCGCTGAAGCCGCGCGCCGACGTGACGGAGCCGAGCGGGAGTTCCGCGAGGCCGGAGGGCATCGGCGGGGAAGATAGCCCGCCGCCGTCGCTTGTGTAACCGTCCGGGGTTTCTTATCATAGCGCAACCTTCCCGGGAGGCCCGTTCGATGTCGGAACCGTTCCTCAGCTCCGACGACTACGACGAACGCGCGCATCAGCTCTACAACGAAGGCCACTACGACGACGCCATCCACACCCTGCGCGAGGGGCTGGGGCTCTACCCGCACGCCGTGGAGTTACACGTCGGCATGGGGTACGCGCGGCTCGCCCGCGAGGAGTACCTCTGGGCGCGCCGCGCGTTCGAGGAGGCGGCGGGCCTCGACCCCGAGCACGAGGACGCGCTCGCAGGGCTGGGCGAGGCGCTCCTCAAGTTCGGCGACCGGAGCGGCGCCGTGGCGTGCTTCGAGCGCATCCTCGCACTCGGCTTCAAGGACGACCACGATCTGATGCTGCAGCTGGGGCGCGCCTTGTTCCGCGAGGGCGTGCTCGATCAGGCACGGCGGTTCTTCGAGATCGCCCTCACGGGGCATCCCAACTCGGCGGAGGCGGCCGCCTGCGCCGGCTACGCCGCCCACCGGCTCGCCGACGAGGGCGGCGCGCTCACCTGGCTGCGGCGCGCCCTCGAGCTCGACCGCGACCACGCCGAGGCGCGCATCTACCTCGCCAACCTGCTATACGACCGCGGCGAGTACGAGGCGACGCTGTTCCATCTGGAGCGCACCGAGCCGGCCGACCACTTCGACGCGCTCGCCATCTGGCGCTTGATCGAGCTGAAGCGCAGCGTGTACCGCCTTCCCGAGGGCGACCCCGAACTCGTGCCGTGGCACCACCGCCTCGACGAACTGGTGGCGGACGCGGCGCCCGAGGATCTGCTGCTCGCCGAAATCGAGGCGATGGGGCCCGACGGCCAACTGCGCGATCCGCGCCAGCTGGAGTTGTTCGGCACCCTGCTCACCCAGCTCCAGGGCATGAAGGCGCGCTCGACGCCGGCCGACGTGCATCGCGTCAGCACGCTCACCGGCGTGACGTACGTGGGGACGTGGGAGGAGATCGTGCGGCAGATGAAGGACGACGCGGTGGAGTGGGCCCGCGGCTCACTCGAGCAGTACATGGCGGCCTTGGCGCACCGCGGGCGCAAGGAAACGGGCGTCGCCATCCCGGCCACCGATCCCGAGAGCTTCATCCGGGGGAGCGCCGACGCCGGGCTGCTCCGCATCCTGCACTAACCAGCACTCGAGCAGGCGGGACCCACGCGGTCCCGCCACCCTGCGGGCCTTACAAGCCGCGTTTCAGCCCGATGGCGACCGACAGGGGCCCGTCGCCCAGCGCCACGAGCGTGATCGCGCCCGCGAACAACAGCCCTTCGAGCTCGAAGTTGCCGCCGTGCGGCAGCTGCACGGCGAGGATCGCCACGAGCATCTCGACCGCCATGCACGCCGCCCAGAAGCGCGTGAAGATCCCGGCGATCACGCACAGCGCGCCGATCGTTTCCACCACGATGAGCAGCACGGCCCAGAAGGGGGCAAAGGGGAAGCCGACGCCGTGCAGAAAGCCGGCGGTTGCGCTCACACCGTTGTGGAACTTCATGAGGCCGTGGTGGAAGAACACGAAGCCCACGGCGAGGCGCATGAAGAACGCGGCGTAGGGGGTGAGTCGGTTCATGAACCCTCCGGATGGATGGCTGGGGTAACCGGGCCGCGGCGCCGAGTGTCGGTCCGCACCTCCCGCGCGCCCAGCCGCTTAATGATGACCTCGAGTCCGCGCTGCGGCAGCGTGCCACCGCCCGCGACGTCCGCGAAGCACAGCCCCGCCTCGGGCAGCCCGTGCAGGGCGACGTGGCCGCCGTGACACAACAGCACCGCCGAGACGCCGCGCGGCCCCGTCTTGACGACGGGGGGGGCGGCGGGATTCAGACCGGCCGCGTTCGCCGCCGCAAGCAGCAGCCCGGTGAGCTCGGTGACGTCGCTGAGCCGGGTTGCCGGAATGCCGCCAAGGTCGGCGAACGCGTGCTGGAAGGCGCCTACCGGCAAACCGTGAGATCGGTGGGGACGAGGGGCGCGACAAAGCTGCCCTGGATCGTGAGCACCCCCAGGGGGTTGGTGTAGAGATCAGCGCGCTGCGCGGTGTAGCGGAAGTGCCCACTGATCGCCTGGCCGTGCGCGACGGTGACGAGTTGCGCGATGACGAGCGTGCCGAAGGGACGCCGCGAATAGGCCTCGATCGGCGGGCTTCGGGACAGCCATAAGGCCCACCGGCGGGGTGGGACGCAGTAGGGGGCGAGCCCGCCGGTGGCCTCCGTCAAGCCGAGCGAATCGATCGCGACCGCGCCCGGGGCGGTCACCGAGTCGGGGAGGATGATCTCGACGGTCTGGGTTGTCACGCCGGTCGCCGGATAGGTGCCGCGCAGCTGGAAGGCGCGGCCCCCATCGCTGCGGCGATAGTTCGCCGCCCGGATCGACCCGCCGACGTGGCCCACCGCCGTACCGACCACGGAGAAGAAGAACTGGCCCCCGAGGGTATCGCTGAGGGTCAACACCGTCACCGCGCCCGTGTCGGCGATGCTGTCGGCGTGAACGAAGTAGGGGATCGGGCCCCCCGCCCCCGTCGCCGTGAGCCGCCCGGTGGCGGAATCGATCGTGTAGACCGCGTTCGCCGGCGCCTGGAACCACACCACCGCCAGTGGGGCGGCGCGCTTCTTCACGGCGACGGGAATCGTCAGCGTGTCGGTCAGCATCGCGTAGACGGTGTCGAGCAGCAACGTGAGGTCGAGCGGGTTCGCCACGGCCACGACGGCCCCTCCGACCTGACCCTGGACGAGGGCGAGGGCAACGGCGATCCCGCGCTTGCGGCCCGTCAGCTGACCCGAGGCGCTGACCCCGAGGATCGACGTGTCGCTGCTGGACCACGACACCGAGGCGGGGGTCTGGGGGGCCCCGGACGCGTCGTAGTAGGTGACCCCGGGCGCGGGGAGGGTGTCCCCGACGAACATGGAGTCGAGCACCGGATTGAGCGCCACGTACGGCGACGCCGTGGGCGGCGTCGACAGGTTGCAGCTCGCCGCGGCGAGCCCGAGCCCGAGCCCGAGCGCGACGGCGGCGCGCGTCGGGCGCAGGCGGGGCCCCTCGGTCGGAGCCCCGCGCGGGCCCGGCCGGGGCAGCGCGCGCATCAACGCAAACACTGGGTCGGTGGGGAAGAGGGTCGCCGGCCTAAAACATCGACATCGCGAGGTACGACCGCAGGTTGTCGTTCGTGACCCGCAACCGGGCCGACAACAGCCGGACCACGGACCAGAGCACTCGGTAGGCGATGTCGCGGTTGAAGTCGAGCAGCAACTCGAAGTCGGAGCGGGAGATCGTCAAGAGCGTGCACGCCGTGTTCGCAATCGCGTCGGTCGAGCGCTCGGAGCGGTCGAAGATCGCCATTTCGCCGAAGCACGCCCCCGGTTTCAGCACGGCGAGGGCCTCCTCCCCCGATCCCGGAATGGTGCGGGAGATGCGGACCTGGCCGTCGAGGATGAGGAACAAGCGGTTGCCGGGCTCGCCCTCCTTGAACACGTGCTGGCCCATGGTGAACTTCTGCTCCCGGCACACCTCGGCGACGCGGGCCAAGTCGCCGTCGTCGAGGTCTTGGAAGATCGCGGCTTGCTTGAGCAGATTGAGGTCCACGCGGTCAAACTACGACCCACGTCTGGGAGGGGCAAGTGAAACCGTGGGTGACCTGGGCGGATCTGCTTACGGGGCTTCGGGTTCCCCTGGCGATCGCGTTTCCGTTCGTCCACCAACCGGCGGCGCGGCTGGCGCTCGTGGGCGCGGCGGCCGCGTCGGATTTCTTCGACGGCATGCTGGCGCGGCGCTTCGGCAGCTCGCGCACGGGCGCCGTGCTCGACCCCGTCGCCGACAAGCTCTTCATGGCGGCTGCGTTCATCACCGTAGCGCGCTCGGGCCTGTTGCACCCGCTCGAGATCGTCGCCGTGCTGGCGCGGGACATTGTGGCGGCCCTGGGGTACGCGGGGTCGTGGCTGATGCGACGCCCGACCACGTTGCCCGCTCGCGCGGGCGGCAAAGTCGTGACCCTGCTGCAGCTCATCACGCTCACGGCATGCATCGTCGCGTCGCCCTTGACGCGCCGGCTCGCCTGGGCCACCGCGGGCGTGGGCCTGTACGCGATCTGGGACTACGCCCGGGCGGCGGCGCGCGCCCGGGCCGGGCCCGGTCCCGGGGACGGCCGCCGCACGCTAACGGGGGAGACGTGATGCCGAGTCGGTGGACGACGGCCGTGCTCCTGAGCGTGATCGGGGCGACGTCGCTCGCCGCGCAGGAATTCCACCCGCCGCCGGTGCGGCGGTCCGATCACGGCACGCGGATCGGGCTCATGGGGTTCGGGGTGCGGAGCGGGATCGATCTCGCCGGCAAATCGCAGCTCGTGTTGGGCGTCGCGCTCGACGCGGGCCACGTGTACACGAGCCGTTTCCGGCTCCGCCCGTCGGCCGAGATCGGCGTGTTCAACGGCCTGAACAGCTACATCGGGAGCTTCGAGGGGGTGTATCGCCTCACGGGCGACGAAGCGAGCGCCACGCCCTACGCCGGGGCAGGGTTCAGCGTGGCGGGTCATGATCGCTGCGGCACGGACGCCGCGTGCCCCGACCTGTGGGTCAACCTGCTCGTCGGGCTCGAGTTCCACTACCGCTCCACCTTCAACTGGCTGCTCGAGTACCACGCCATGGAAGGGTTCCGGCACAATCGCTTCTATATCGGGCTCACGACGCGACGGGGGATCTGAGCGTGGCGGGGAACGCAGCCGAGATCACGATGCGGTGGCGCGACAACCTGGTGTTCGAAGGTGGCGCGCCCGGGAAGCCCGCCATCGTGGTGGACGGCGACAGCGCCGCCGCCACGTCGCCCGTCGAACTGCTGCTGCTCGCCGCGGCCACATGCTCGGCGTCCGACGTGGTGATCATTCTGCGCAAGCAGCGCGCGACGCTCCGCGCGCTCGAGATCGCGCTGCACGGGACGCGGCGCGCGGAGGAGCCCCGGCGCTATACGGCGCTCCACTTCCTGTTCACCATTGCGGGCGACGGGGTGGACGAGGCCAAGGCACGCCGCGCCGTCGATCTCTCGCTCGAGAAGTACTGCTCCGTGGTGGCATCGCTCGCCCCCGACATCCGCATCAGCTACGACGTCGCGCTTCGCTAGGACGGTGGCCGGGGCGGCGGCGCTCGGGTTCGCCGCCGCGGCGGCGCGCGCCCAAACGCTCGTCGTGACGGAGGCCGCGGTGGGCGCGGCCGCGGTGCTGGCGCATCGCGCGTTTTGGGGACCCGAGCTCGGCGTGGCGCGGCGCCCGGGCGGCCAGACGCGCTTCGCCGCGAGCGCGGCGGCGGGCAACTACGAGGGCGGGGTGGGGCTCCGCTTGCAGCTAACGGCCCAGCTGCTGCTCAAGCCCGCTGACCGGAGCGGCGTGGGGCCGTACGCCGGGTTGGGGTTGGCGTTCGTGGGCGCCGCAGCGGCGCACGGCGCGGGATACCTGACCGCGTTGCTCGGCGTCGAGGCGGCGTCCGGCCGCCGGGCCGGGTGGTACTCGGAGCTGGGTTTGGGAGGAGGGGTACGGCTGGCCGTCGGGTGGCGCTGGCGGCGGTTCCCGCGGTGGTGGTAACCACGCGGCGCGGCGGCCGGCCCGCCGGGGCCGCGCCGGCTCAGACGCCGGCGGCGACCGTCGCGTTCCGCCCGACCACGGGCCGACAGTACCGCTCCCCCAGCACGCGCAACTCGGCGAGTTGCGGGCCGTCGAGCTCCTCATAGCGGTCCGCGAGGTACAACAGGGTATCGTCGAACCACTCCTTCTGGTGCTCCGGACTTGCCTCCAGCACGCCGCACCGCAGGATGTGGGAGAACAACTCGTCTCGGGCTTGCTCGAAGGTGGTAGCGGTGGGGGTGGACGGCCGACGGGGTTCCGAACGCTTCTTGGCCATGCCTGTGGGGCTCCTCTCGCGGCGGACTGGGAGTGTGGGATGAATCGGCGCCGCAATGTAATAGGGCGCCGCGGGTGACGCAAAGGGCCGCCGCGCGGGAGCGGCCCGTGGTATAATCAGTCGGGGTGGCGGACATGGGGCTGGGCATCGGGCGACACGAGATGGAAGGTGGGCGCATGGGTACCAACGCGGAAGAAGTCTACGGACCAGATCGCGCCGAGCGGCTGCTCGCCATGCTGCGCGCCCTGGCCGAGCGCATCCAACAGCTCGATCGCGCGGGCCAGTTGCTGGAGCGCGTGCCGGAGCTGCAGAAACTCTTGGGCAATGCCCGCAGCGAGCTGTTCCACTACGAAGTGCGGGTGACCTACGACACGCCCGAGATCGCCGAGAGCCGGCGCATCGTGGAGGACGCGGAGCAGGGGGCCCATGACGCGGCGGCGGGCTTCGAGGACGACGAGGACGACGAACCGTGGCGGGCGGGTCTGGACGAATGAAGGGCTTCTATGCCCTGCTCGTGGCCGTGGCGGTGCTCGGGGCCGGGGCGCTGTGGTACAACGCGCGCCAGCCACCCGCGCCGGCCGCGAGCGCTCCCCCGCCCGTCGCCGCCGCGGACGGGTTCAGAGGCTTCACCCTGGGCGCCGCGACGGCGCCGATCGAGGTCACCGAATACTCCGACTTCGAGTGCCCCTACTGCGCCTCCTTCGCGACCGTGCAGATGCCCGTGATCCGCGAGCAGCTGATCGCCACCGGCAAGGTGCGGTGGCGCTTCCGCGATTACCCGTTGCCCGTGCATCAATACTCGCGCTATGCCGCGCTCGCCGGGCAGTGCGCTGGCGAGCAGGGCAAGTTCTGGGAGATGCACGACCAGCTATTCCAGCACCACGACTGGGCGCAGACGGGGAAGAACCCGCGCTCCCTGTTCCGCGACTTCGCCCAGAGCAGCGGCCTCGACCTCGACAAGTACGATGCCTGCATGGACGGCCAGCGCTACGCCGGCCGCATCCAAGCCAGCCTCGAAGAAGGCGAGCACGCGGGCGTGCAGGGCACGCCGACCTTCTTCGTGAACGGCCGGCGGTTCGACGGACGCCCCGCCTCGGACGCCTTTAAGGCCCTCGCCGACAGTCTGACGCGCCCGCGGCGGTGATCCGGCGCCAGGCCATCGTGCTGCTGGCGCTCGTCGGGCTGTTGGTCGCGACGTACCTGTGGCTCTATAAGATCGGCGCGATCGGCGCGCTCCAGTGCGGCACGGGGCGCTGCGAATATGTGCAGACCAGCCGCTACGCCGATCTGTTCGGCCTCCCGGTCGCCCTGTACGGCGTCGTGGGGTACGCGACGCTGTTCGTGATCGGGCTTTTCGGACTCCGGCCGGGACGCGCCAGCGACCGCCGTCTCCCGTGGCTCGTGGCCGGCCTCGCCACCGCGGGCGTCGGCTTCGCGCTCTATCTCACCGCCATCGAGCTGTTCGTGCTCCACGCCGTGTGCCGGTGGTGCGTCGCGTCGGCCCTGATCATCACGGCGATCTGGCTCCTGTCGCTCCTGGATTTGCGGCCCTCGCCCTGACGCCCGCGCCGCCGCGGCCGCGGTTGCTGCGGGCGCCCCCCCGCCGCTATCGTTACCGCCCATGGATTGGCGCTCCATCAAGCGTTTGCTGGTCGGAAAGCCGCTCGAGACTCTGCAGCTGGAGACCGAGCGGCTTTCGAGGGTTACGGGCCTCGCGGTCCTCTCCTCCGACGCCCTCTCGTCCGTGGCGTACGCCACCGAAGCGATGCTGCTCGTGCTCATGGCCGCGGGGTCCGCCGGCACGGCCCACGCCATGACGGTCGCGGGCTTCATCGTCCTGCTGCTCGTGCTCGTGGTCGTGAGCTATCGCCAGACGGTGCACGCCTACCCGCAGGGCGGCGGCGCCTACTTCGTCGCCAAAGAGAACCTGGGGACGACGTTCGGGCTGATCGCGGCGGCCGCGCTGCTCGTCGACTACACGCTCACCGTCACCGTCTCGGTCACTGCCGGGGTCGACGCCATCGCGTCGGCGTTCCCGCCGGTCGCGGCCCATCGGGTCGCCCTAGGGTGCTTGGCGATCGCGCTCGTCGCGATCGGGAACCTCCGCGGCATCCGGGAGTCGGGGGCCATCTTCGCCGCGCCCACCTACCTCTTCATCGCCATGTTCGCCCTGATGCTCGTCGTCAACTTCGTGCATCCGCTGGGCTACTGGCCGCGCGTCACGCCCGTCGCCCCCGTGGCCCCCGCGCTCACGGAGGCGGTGACGCTGTGGCTCCTGCTCAAAGCGTTCGCCTCCGGG
This sequence comes from Gemmatimonadales bacterium, assembly GCA_036270795.1. Taxonomy (GTDB): domain Bacteria; phylum Gemmatimonadota; class Gemmatimonadetes; order Gemmatimonadales; family GWC2-71-9; genus AG41. The sequence goes on from DATBBW010000031.1 coordinate 33,493, forward strand.
TGCTCGGCGCTGACCGGCGTCGAGGCCGTGTCGAACGGCGTGCCGGTGTTCAAGCCCCCTGAGTCCGACAACGCGGCGTCGGTGATGCTGTGGATGGGGATCATTCTGGGTGTGTTCTTCACCGGCTCGACCTATCTGGCGCACCGCTTCGACATCCTGCCGGTCGGCGGCCAGACGGTGATTTCGCAGCTGGGGCACGGCGCCTTCGGCGACAGTCCCGGCTATTTCCTGCTGCAGTTCGCGACGGCGCTCATCCTCATCCTCGCCGCCAACACCGCGTTTGCGGATTTCCCGCGCCTCGTCTCGATCCTCGGCCGGGACGCCTACATGCCGCGCCAGCTCGCGAACCGCGGCGACCGGCTCGTGTTCTCCAACGGCATCGGGGTGCTGGCGATCGTCGCCGGGCTGCTGCTGTGGCTGTTCCGCGGCGACACCCACGCCCTGATCCCGCTGTACGCGATCGGGGTGTTCGTGTCCTTCACGCTGTCGCAGGGGGGCATGGTGCGCCGCTTCATCGCGCGCCGCGAGCCCGGGTGGATGCGCCACGCCGTGGTCTCGGGTGTCGGGGCGACGGCGACGGGGATCGTCGTGATCATCGAGCTGAGCACCAAGTTCACGAGCGGGGCGTGGATCTCGGCGCTACTCATCGGGCTCCTCGTGCTCGCGTTCTACGGGATCCACGGGCACTACACCTACTACGCGCGCCAGCTCTCGAGCGACGCGTGGCAGCCGGTCTGGCCCCGCAAGCACGTCGTCGTAGTGCCCGTCGCCGGCGTGTCCAAGAGCACCGCCGGCGCGCTCGCCTACGCCCTGCTCCTGTCGAAGAATGTCCGGGCGGTCGCCGTGGCGACGGACCCCTCACAGGTGCAGCGCCTGCAGGACGAATGGGATCGGTGGGACAGCGGGCTGCCGCTCGAAGTGATCATCTCGCCGTACCGCGCGATCGTCGGGCCGCTGCTCGAGTACGTCAAGCGGGTCAAGGCGGAGGAAGAACCGGACTGGCTGACGGTGGTCCTGCCGGAGGTCGTCCCGGCGCGCTGGTGGCACACCTTCCTGCACAACCAGACGGTGCTCGCGCTCAAGGCGGCGCTGCTCTTTCAGCCGCAAATCGTGGTGACGAGCGTGCCCTACCACCTGCAGCGCTAGCCGTCAGCTCTCCGCCGCCTCGTACTGGTCCTTGAGCCGATCGACCACCGCGGGATCGGCGAGCGTGGTCGTGTCCCCGAGCGCGCGGCCTTCCGCGATGTCCTTCAACAGCCGGCGCATGATCTTGCCGCTGCGCGTCTTCGGCAGGTCCGCGGTGAACAGGATGTCGTCGGGCTTCGCGAGGGCGCCGATCTTCTTCGCGACGTGCGCCTTGAGCTCGTCGCGCAGCGCCTCGCTCGGCTTGTTCCCCTCCTTCAGCGTCACGAACGCGGCGAGCGCCTGGCCCTTCAGCTCGTGCGCCCGGCCCACCACCGCGGCCTCCGCCACCGCCGGGTGGTCGACCAGCGCGCTCTCGACCTCCATCGTGCCGATGCGGTGGCCCGCCACGTTCAGCACGTCGTCGACCCGCCCGAGCAGCCAGAAGTACCCCTCCGGGTCGCGCTTCGCCCCGTCGCCCGTGAAGTAGATGTCGCTCTTGTAGCGGCTCCAGTACTGGCGGCGATAGCGCTCGTCGTCCCCCCAGATGGTGCGCAGCATCCCCGGCCACGGCGCCGTCAGCACGAGGTAGCCGCCGCCCACCGTGATCGGCTTCCCGTCGCCGTCCAGCAGCTCGGCCTCGATGCCGGGGAAGGGGGTGGTCGCGGACCCCGGCTTCGTCGTCGTGACCCCGGGGAGCGGCGTGATCATGATGCCGCCCGTCTCCGTCTGCCACCACGTATCGACGATGGGACAGCGCTCGCCCCCGATGTGGCGCCGGTACCAGACCCAGGCCTCCGGGTTGATCGGCTCGCCCACCGAGCCGAGCAGCCGCAGCCGCGACAAGTCGTGCCGCTGGGGGTATTCCGGGCCCCACTTCATGAACGCGCGGATTGCCGTCGGCGCCGTGTACAGCACCGTGACGCCGTGGCGCTCGCACACCGCCCAGAAGCGGTCCTTGTCGGGAAAATCGGGCGCGCCCTCGTACATCACCTCGGTGACGCCGAGCGCCAGCGGCCCATACACGACGTAGGAGTGTCCGGTCACCCAGCCCACGTCGGCCGTGCACCAGAACACGTCCGCGTCCTTCAAGTCGAACACCCATTTGGTCGTCGCGTACACGTGCGTCAGGTAGCCGCCGGTCGTATGGAGAATGCCCTTCGGCTTGCCGGTCGTCCCCGACGTATAGAGGATGTACAACGGATCCTCGGCGTCCATCTGCTCGGGCTCGCACCGGGGGGCGGCCGTGGCCATCAGCTCGTGCCACCAGTGGTCGCGGCCGGCCACGAGCGGGACCGCTTGCCCCGTGCGGCGCAGCACCACGACCTTCGTGATACTGGGCGTGCCGGTGAGCGCCTCGTCCGCATTGCCCTTCAGCGGCACCACGCCGCCGCGCCGGTAGCCGCCGTCGGCGGTCACGAGCACCTTGACCTGGGAGTCGTTGATGCGGTCGCGCAGCGACTCGGCTGAGAAACCGCCGAACACGACCGTGTGGATCGCGCCGATGCGGGCACATGCCAGCATCGCCACCGCCACCTCGGGCACCATCGGCAGATAAATGGCGACGCGGTCGCCGCGCGTCACCCCGAGGCCCTTCAGGACGTTCGCAAACCGGTTCACCTGGTCGTGGAGCTCGCGGTAGGTGAGCTGGCGCACCTCGTGGGGCGCCGGCTCGCCCTCCCAGATCAGGGCCACTTTGTCCGCCTTGCCGCCGCGCACGTGGCGGTCGAGGCAGTTCACGGTGACGTTGAGCTTGCCACCCAGGAACCATTTGGCGTGCGGCGGCTGCCACTCGAGCACCCGGTCCCACGGCCGGAACCACTCCAGCTCGCGGGCCCAGTCGGCCCAGAACCCCTCGCGGTCGCGCCGCGCCCGCGCGTAGGGGGTCTCATCCTTGACATGGGCGGCCGCGCGAAAGGCGGGCGGCGGCGGGAAGCTGCGCTGCTCGTCGAGCAGGGTATCGATGCGCTCTTGCACGGTGATCGAACCGGGTGGCTGGAGGCGAGGCTAAGGTATGCGCCGCCTTCGCCGCCCGGTCAAGTCGGGCGCGGGACTTGCAATCTGCGCCGCACGGCTCGCTCTGCGGCAGCGCGACGCGTGAGGGACCTCACGCCGGCTTTGACAACTGGTTGACGAACCGCAGCTTAGCGAGGTGGCACCGGAGTCGCATGACGGGCGGTCGGCACTCACTTGGAGTCGACCGTGGAGGACCTAGTGACGATGTCAACGCATCCGACCGAAAAGGTGCTGGCCGCCCCGGCCGAGCTGGGGCTCGAGTCGCGCACGCTGTTCCGGCGCGCGGCCACGGAGCTGTTGGAACAGCTCCCCGAAGGGGCCGGGCGCTTGGTGATCGACCTCACGTCCACGCGGCAGGTGGACTCCGCCGGCCTCGGGGCCCTGATGCTGATCCAGCGCAAGGCGGCCGAGCACCGGCTCACCGTCAGCCTGCGGGGCGCCAACGAGGAGCTGCGCTTCCTCCTCGTGCTGACCAAGCTGGACGACCTGTTCGAGTTGGAAAGCGGCGCGCGCTAAGCCCGGCGCGCCGCGCGGGGCAGCGCGCGCGGCCGACCGGGGGACAGGGTCGCGGGGGCAAGCGTATATTGGGCCCACCTATGGAATCCCGCCCGTCGCGACGCAAGGTCCTGTTCGTCGAGGATGAGTCGGCGCTGCGGCGCACCTACAAACGGTTCTTCGCCACGCGCTACCAGGTGGCGTTCGCCGGGAGCGGCAGCGAGGCGCGCCACCAGCTCGACGACTTCGAGCCCGAAGTGCTGGTCTTGGACCTCCGCCTGCCCGACACCGACGGCGTGACGCTGCTCCAAGAGATCCGCCAGTCCCGCCCCGCCCTCCCCGTCATCGTGACGACCTCGTACGTCAGCATGGAGCCGCTGATCAACGTGCTCGACCTGGGGCACTCGGGGTACCTCGTGAAGCCGTTCGACCTGGAAGATCTGGCCGCCCGCATCGATGCTCTGGGCTGAAGGCCTGCGGCACGCGTTCGGGCGCGTGGTCGCGCTCGACGACATCTCGTTCCGCCTCGGCCCCGGCCAGACGCTCGCCATCTTCGGGCCGAACGGCGCCGGCAAGACGACGCTCCTGAAAGTGCTGGCGGGGTTGCTCGCGCCGCAGGCCGGGACGGCCCACGTGGAGGGGGGGCGGCGCGCCATCGGGTGGATCGGCCACCAGTCGCAGCTGTACGCGCACCTCACGGTGCGCGAGAACCTGCTGTTCTGGGCGGCGCTGTACGGCGTCCCCGCGACCGAGCGCGCACGCCGGGCCGACGCCGTGCTCCGCCCGCTGGGCCTGAGCGAGCGCGCCGGCCAGCGGGTCGCGGCGCTCTCGCGCGGGTGGGTGCAGCGCGCCGCCATCGCCAAGGCGCTGGTCCACGATCCCGCGGTGCTGCTCCTGGACGAGCCGTTTACGGGACTCGACCTGGCGGCGGCGGCGGCTTTGCGGACGCAGCTCGCCGAGCTGCGCGGCGCCGGACGGGTGCTCGTGCTCGCGACCCACAACGTGGACGAGGGGGTCGAGCTCGCGACGGACGTGGCGTTCCAGCGGGCCGGGCGGTTCGTGCATTTCGCGCCGCGCGCCGCCCGGGGCGCGACCGAGATCGCCGAGGCGTATCGCCAGGCGGTCGCGCATGGCTGAGCTCCTGGCGCAGGCGTGGACCGTGGCGCGCAAGGACCTGGTGCTCGAGTTCCGCACTCGCACGGCCGTCCTCTCGGCGGTGGTGTTCACCGCCCTCGTCCTCACGGTCTTCAACTTCGGGCGCGATCCCACCGCGGTGGCGGCGACGGACTTGGCCCCGGGCATCCTGTGGGTCACGTTCACGTTCGCGGCGATGCTCGGGCTGAACCGCGCGTTTCAGCTCGAGCTCGAGAACGGGGCGCTCGAAGGGCTCCTAGCCGCCCCGCTCAGCCGCGTCAGCCTGTACTGGGGGAAGCTCTTCGCCAACCTGGTGTTCGTGGGCGTGGTGGAAGCCGTGGGGTTGCCGCTGTTCGTCCTGTTCTTCGATGTGCCGCTGGGACACGCCCTGCTCCCCCTGGTCGGTGTCATGGGGCTCGCCACCCTGGGCATCGTGACGGTGGGGACGCTGTTCAGCGCGATGGTGATTCGGACGCGCTTCGCGGAGCTGATGCTGCCCGTGCTGCTGCTGCCGTTTCTCATCCCGCCGCTCGTGTTCGCGGTGCTCGCGACGGCGCGACTCCTCAGTGCGCGTCCCTTGAGTGAGGCCCTGGCCTATCTTAAGTTGCTCGCCGCGTACGACATCGTGTTCCTCGGAGTCGCGACCATGCTGTTCCGCTACACGGTGGACGAATGAGCCTGGTGCGCAAGGGCCGCGTCATCACGCTCGTGGGACTCGTGCTCTTGGCCGGGGTGTACGTCCGCGCGCTGGTCTTCACGCCCGTGGAACGGCTGCAGGGACCCGCCCAGAAGATTTACTACCTCCACGTCCCGGCGGCGATCTGGGCCGAGACGGCGATCGTCCTGGTGGGGTTAGCGGGGATCTTCTACCTGTTCCTGAAGGATCCGCGGCTCGACCGGTTCGCCGAAGCCTCGGCCGAGGTCGGCACCGTGTTCGCCACCATCGTGCTCACCACGGGTCCGATTTGGGGGAAGCCGATCTGGGGCACGTGGTGGACCTGGGACGCCCGTCTCACCTCCACCCTGCTGCTCTTCTTCCTCTACGTGGGCTACCTGCTGCTGCGGAGCGCGATCACTGACCCGACGCTGCGCGGTCGCTACGCCGCGGTCCTCGGCATCTGCGGGATGTGCCTCGTCCCGTTCATCCACTTGAGCGTGTACATGTTCCGGACCTTGCATCCCCAACCCATCGTCTTGAAACCCGGCGCGCCGTCGCTGCCCGCCAGTATGCTCGTGACGTGGCTGTGCTCGGTCGGTGTGTTCACCCTCTTGTACATCGGGTTCGTGACGCAGCGCTACGCCCTGTCGCTGCAGCGCGAAGCCCAGGGAGGCAGCGGTGCCTGACGTGCCCCAGAACAGCGGCTACATGGTGGCGGCCTACCTCGTGACGGCCGTCATTCTGATCGGCTACGCGGTGTCGCTGTACCGCCGGACCCCCAAGGCCTAGCCGCCGCGCTTCTCGGCGAACAACTCGGCGCGGGCCGCGGCGAGCCGCTCCAGGCCGTCGGGGACCTCGGCGGCCCAGAGGCGCAGGGCCTCGTCCGCGGCGCGCACATCGCCCGCCTGGAACAGCGCCTGGGCGTTGAGGCGCAGCGCTTCGGCGCCCCCGCCCGCCGCATAGGCGCGGGCAAAGCGCGCGGCCGCCTCCTGGTGGCGGCCGGCGCGACGATACAGGTCGCCCGCCGCGAGCGCCGCGTCGGGCCGCTCCTCCAGCACCAGCACCTGCTCGTACGCCGCGAGCGCCTCCTTCTGGCGAAACACCATCTGGCAGGCCTCGCCGTACAGGAGCCACGCGTCGGGGTTCTCGGGGAAGCGCTCCACCGCTTCCTGCGCCGCGGCGACCGCGCCCCAGCGATCCTCGATCGCGCGCCGCAGCTGCACCAGCGCGGGGAAGGGCTCGGAATAGACGGGCACGAGCGCGCAGCCCAGCTGCAGCCACCGGTCGGCGCGCTTCGGGGCGTGGCGCTGGCAGGCGGCCGCCCGCCGTACGGTGAAGCGGGCCAAGGCCGAGCGCAGGGCACGGAGCATTGCTTGATAATGCTTTTGGGGCCCGAGAGATTGCAACCACGTATGTCACCACCCGGCGCCTCGCGCGTCCCCGCGCGCCCACTCGTCGGCCGGCGCATTGCGGTCACGCGCGCCCGCGCGCAGGCGGGCGAGTTGACGGCAGCGCTCGAGGCGCTCGGAGCCGAGGTCGTCGCCGCGCCGGCGATTCGGATCGCCGCACTCACGGACTTGACGCCCTTGCGCACGGCGCTCGCCCAACTGTCCCGCTACGCCTGGGTCGTGTTCACGAGCCCGAACACGGTGCGCGTGGTGTGCGACCACCTGCCCGCGTGGGAGCTCGCCGCGGCGGACTTGGCCCGCAGCGCTGTGGCGGCCATCGGACCCGGGACGGCCGCGGCATTGGCGCGCTACGGGGTCGCGCCCGACCTCGTGCCCGACGAGTTCGTCGCGGAGGCCGTGGTCCGGGCCCTCGGGGCCCGGGGCGATCTCACCGGGAAGCGCGTGCTCCTGCCGCGCGCGCGGGACGCACGCGACGCGCTCCCCGCGGGGCTCACGCGGCTCGGCGCCCTGGTGGACGTGATTCCCGTGTATGAGACCGTGCGGGAGGCGACCGACGGCGCGGGCCTCGCGCACGCCATCGTGGCGGGCACGATCGACGCCATCACCTTCACGTCCTCGTCCACCGTGCGTCACTTCGTCGACTTGGTGGGCCGCGAGGCGGCGACGTCAGGCCGCTTCGCCGCCGCCGTGATCGGTCCGGTGACGGCCCGGACGGCGCACGAGCTCGGGATCCCGGTGGCGGTCGAAGCCGAGGAATACAGCGTGCCGGGCCTGGTCGCGGCCCTCACCCGCTACTTCGGCGGCGCGCGCAGACGAGCGTCGGAGGAGCGGTGAGCGGTGCGCTGCGGCTCGGCACGCGCGGCAGTCAGCTCGCCCGGTGGCAGGCCGAGTGGGTCGCGAGCGCGCTGGCGCGCCACGGCGTCACCGTCGAGCTCGTGATCGTGCAGACCCAGGGCGATGCCGACGTCGACCGGCCGCTGCATCAGCTCGAAGGCAAGGGGTTCTTCACGAAGGAGCTCGAGGACGCGCTGCTCGACCGGCGCATCGATGTGGCCGTGCACTCGCTCAAGGACTTGCCCACGGCGCTGCCCGAGGGGCTCGCGCTCGGCGCGGTGCCGGAGCGCGCGGATCCGGCCGACGCCCTCGTGGTGCGCGCGGCGGGCGTGACCACGCTCGCCGGCCTCCCGGCCGGGGCCCGGATCGGCACGTCGAGCCTGCGCCGCATCGCGCAGCTCCGCTACCTCCGCCCCGATCTCGAGATCGTGCCGTTGCGCGGCAACGTGCCCACCCGGGTGCGCAAAGTCACGGACGGCACCGATGGGCTCGGCGCCGCCCTGCTCGCCCGCGCCGGCCTCGAACGCCTCGAGCTCACAGCGGCGATCGCGGCGCGGCTCGATCCGCTGGAGCTGATGCCGGCGCCGGGACAGGGGGCGCTGGGCCTCGAGGTGCGGGCCGACGATCGGCGCGCGCTCGCCGCCCTCGCCCCGCTGGAGCACGCCCCGAGCGCGCGGCACGTCACGGCCGAACGGAGCCTGCTCGCGGCACTCGAGGGGGGATGTCAGGCGCCGGTCGCGGCCTACGCGGAGCCCGACGCGGCGGGTGCGGGAGCCGGGCGAGGCGGGGGAGGCCGGCTGTTCGGCCGGGTCACGGCCGAGGACGGCACGGTGCAGCTCACCGCGTCGGCGGCGATCGAGCCCCGCGGCGCCGCCGCCACGGGCCGCGCGGTCGCGGACTTGCTCCGGGCGCAGGGCGCGTCGAGATTGCTCGGCCGATGAGCCAGTTTCCGACCCGCCGGCTGCGGCGGCTCAGGCGCACCCCGGCGCTCCGCCGGTTGGTGCAGGAGACGCACCTCGTCCCCGCCCAGCTCGTGTGGCCGCTGTTCGCGTGCCACGGCGAGGGGAAGCGCCAGGAAGTGCCCACCCTGCCGGGCGTGTACCAGACCTCGGTGGACGAGCTCGTGAAAGACGCCGAGCGTGCCCACCGCCTCGGCCTCGGCGGCATCATCCTGTTCGGGCTCCCCGCCGCGAAGGACGCGACGGGCTCCGAGGCGTACGACGAGCAGGGGATCGTGCAGCAGGCGGCGCGGGCCATCAAGCGCGCCGTGCCCGAGCTGCTGCTGATCGGCGACGTGTGCCTGTGCGAGTACACCGATCACGGCCACTGCGGCGTGATTCAGGACGGCGAAGTCGAGAACGACGCGAGTGTCTACCTGCTCGGCAAGGTCGCCGTGACGCAGGCGCGCGCCGGCGTGGATCTCGTGGCGCCGAGCGACATGATGGACGGTCGCGTGGCCGGGATCCGCAAGGCGCTGGACGCGGCCGGCCTGTCGCGCGTGCCGATCATGTCCTACGCCGCGAAGACGGCGTCGGCGTTTTACGGGCCGTTCCGCGAGGCGGCGGGCTCGACCCCGCAGTTCGGCGACCGCCAGGCCTACCAGCTGCAGGGCACCAACGGCGACGAGGCGATGAAGGAGATTGCGTTGGACGTCGCGGAGGGGGCGGACATCGTGCTCGTGAAGCCGGCGCTCCCCTGCCTCGACCTCATCCGGCGCGCCAAGACGGAGTTCGGCGCGCCGCTCGCCGCCTATCAGGTGAGTGGGGAATACGCGATGATCAAGGCCGCCGCCCAGCGCGCCATGCTCGACGAAGCGCGGGCGATGTGGGAGACGCTGTACGCCATCCGGCGGGCGGGGGCCGACATCATCCTCACCTATTTCGCGCCCACGGTGGCCGAGCTGCTCTAACTTCGCGGCAAGAGCAGCGCCTTCCACAGGGCGGCGGCGAGCGCCGCGCCGAGCAGCGGGCCGATCCAGTACACGGCGTGCGCGTTCCACTGCCAGAACACGAGCGCCGGCCCGAAGGCGCGCGCCGGGTTCATCGCCGCGCCGGTCAGGTTTCCGCCCACCAGGGCGTCGACGAAGATCGCGAGGCCGATCCCGAAGCCGGCGATCTTGGGCGCCGCGGCCGACACCGCCGTGCCGAACACCGCGCTCACGAGAAAGAAGGTGAGCACCGCTTCGATCCCCACTCCCCCCATGAACGTCACGTTGTTCGCGAGACGCGGGGTGCCCCCGAGCGCCACGGTGACGGTGGTTTCCGGCAGGAGGGCCTTCACCAGGGCCGCCCCGGCGATCGCGCCCACCAGCTGGGCCCCGATGTACTTCACCGCCAGGGCACCGTCGATGCGGTTGGCGATCCACAGCGCCACGGTGACGGCGGGATTGATGTGGCCGCCCGAGATGCTCAGCGTCATCGACACGATGACCGCCATGCCGACGCCGTGCGCCAGGGCGACGCCGAGCGGGCCGATCGAGTTCGGCGTGCCGCCGGCGCTCGTCAGCGCGACGACACTGCCGGCGCCGAGAAACACGAACAGCAGGGTACCGACCAGCTCGGCCGCGAGGGGCCGGAGATCCTTGGACATCGCGAGTGCTCCTCGGGGTGTGCGGGCGGCGCCAATCTAGGGCCCGGACTACACGCGCCGCAACACCAGCGCGGCGTTGATGCCACCGAACCCGAACGAGTTCGACACGACGGCCCCGGGCGCCGCGGTGCGCCCGTCGCCCGGCAGGCAGTCGAGATCGCACGCGGGGTCGGGCCGCTCCAGGTTGATCGTGGGCGGCAGCCAGCCCCGCCGCAGGGCGAGGGCGCAAATCGCCGCCTCGATCGCCCCGCTCGCGCCCAGCGCGTGGCCGTAGTAGCCCTTGGTGCCGCTCACGCTGAGGCGGTAGGCGTGGTCGCCGAACACCTGCTTGATGGCGGCCGTTTCGGTCGAGTCGTTGAGCGGGGTGGAGGAGGCGTGCGCGTTGATGTAGCCCACCTCGCTCGGCCCGACGGCCCCGTCGCTGAGCGCGAGGCGGATGGCGTGCGCCGCCTGGCGCGCGTCGGGGCGCGGCGCGGTCATGTGGTAGGCGTCGTTGGTGGAGGCGTACCCCACGACTTCGGCGTAGAGCGGCGCGCCGCGCGCGAGCGCCCGCTCCCGCTCCTCCAGTACGAGCACCGCGGCGCCCTCGCCCATCACGAAGCCGTCGCGCGTGGCGTCGAACGGGCGGGACGCGCGCGGGGGATCGTCGTTGCGCGTGCTCATGGCGCGAATCACGCTGAACGCGGCGTACGTCATGGGGGCGAGCGGGGCCTCGGCGCCACCGGCGAGCATCACGTCGGCGCCGCCCGCGCGGATCACGTGGAACGCCTCGCCCACCGCGATCGTCCCCGACGCGCAGCTCATGGCGTTGGTGGAATTGGGGCCGGTGAACCCGAATTCGATGGCGATGTTGCAGCTCGCCGCGCCGGGGAACACCGCCAGCGCCAGCGCCGGGTCGAGCCCGCGCGGCCCCTCGCGGCGGAATCGCTCCACCTGCCCCTCGGCGAACGCCACGCCGCCGAGCGCCGAGCCCATCATCGCTCCCACGCGGTCGTGGTCCTCGCGCGCGGCGTCGAGCGCGGCATCGGCAACCGCGAAGCGCGCGCTCGTCACCGCGAGCTGGGAGAAGCGGTCCAGCCGCTTGGCCCGTTTGGCGTCGAGGTGGTCCTGGGGCCGGAAGTCCGGGATCTCCGCGGCAATGCGGCTCCGGAACGGCGTGGGATCAAACCGCGTGAGCTCCCGCACCGCGGACTGGCGGCGGGTGAGCCCTTCCCAGAGTCCGTCTGCCGCGGTGCCGATCGGTGTCACCGCGCCTACCCCCGTGATCACGACGCGTCGCCACCGATCCGTCATGCCGAGCCCTCCGCGAACCGTTTGATCCCCGCCAACGTGCGGGCGGCGATCCCGTGGATAAAGACGGGGCCGATCACGAGCTCGGCGGCAAGCCGGCCCACGAGCGGCCACGCCGGCCCCGCCCAGTCGTGCACGATGGTCACCGCGGCGCCCCGCGCACCCGGGCCGACGCGCCACACCACCTCCATGCCCCGCGTGATACCCCGGATGTGGCGGTAGCGGATCTCCTGCGTCCCCCTATCGAGCGTCAGCTCCGAGACCCACCGCGTGGGGTAGCGCAGCCACCCGAAGGGCCGCCACGCCGCCATCTCGACCGTCCCGCCACCCGGGCGCCGCTCGAGGAACCGCACAGAGCGGTAGTGCGACAGGATCGCGGGCCAGCGCTCGATGTCGGCCGCGGCCTGAAACACCCGATCGGCGGACGCCGCGATCTCGATCGAGTCAACGGTGCGCATCGCTCAGGGCTCAGCGCGCGATCCCCGGGCGCCAGGACGCCACGAGGCGACAGCCCGGCCGCTGGCGCGCCACGGCCGGCGCGCCCGCCTCCGCGAGCAAGGCGTTGAACTCATCCCGCGTGTACCCGCGCTCGAGCGACACCACGGCGTCATGCCGGGTCATCCGACTCATCCCGAGGCCCAGGGCCGCGGTCCAGATGCCCGCCATCGCGAGCCGCGAGCGCCGCAGGTCGGCGAGCACCACGACCCGGCGCGCCAATCGGTCGAAGCTCGCGATCCAATGCGCGGCCACGGCGCGCGGCAAATGGTGCAGCACCTGGCTCGCGATCACAATGTCGACCCCCTGCCGCCCGACCGGGAGCGCGCTCCCGTCGGCCACGACGGCCGCCACGCCCGCCGCGTGCGCGAGGCGCGCCGCCGTCCGATTGAGCTCGACCCCCACGGGGGTGACGGCGAGGCCGTACCGCCGCGCCGCGCGTGCCGCCGCCAGGGCGATGTCCCCCGCGCCCGTGCCCACGTCGAGCAGCGTCCAACGCGTCATGCCGTCGCGGGGCGCCGTGCGAAACCATGGCTCGAGCTCGCGCACCACCGCCCGCGTCCCACCGAACAGCGCGTTCAGACGGGTGATGTCGCGCAGCGTGGCGCGCACCGCCCCGGGGTCGGCCCACGGGTCGTCGAGCAGCTCGGTGCCGATCACCCGCTCTGCAGACCGGCGTAGCCGCCCCGGTAGTAGAGCAGGGGGGGACGGTTGGTGACCGTGCCACCCGTCACCCGGCCGAAGAACACGGTGTGGTCCCCGCCCGGCGTCTCCGCCTGCTTCTCGCACTCGATGCTGGCGAGCACGCCGTCGAGCACGGGGAGCCCGTGCTCAGTCTCGCTGAAGCCGACCCCCTCGAAGCGATCCGGGTGCTCCGCCGCGAACCGCCGCGAGAGCGCTTCCTGGTCGGCGGCGAGCACGTTGACCACGAAGCGGTGCGCCACCTGGAGTGCGGCGTGCATGTCGTGCTGTTGGCTCACCGACACGAGCACGAGTGGCGGCTCGAGCGACACCGACGCCACGGAGCTCGCGGTCATGCCGATCGGGCGCCCCGCCCGATCCCGTGTCGTGACGACGGTGACCCCCGTCGCGAAGCGGCCGAGCAGCTGCCGGAACTGCGCGGGATCGACGCCGTCCATGGTCACCAGATGAGTTGGGCGAGCACGTGAGGGGCAAGGACTTGCCGCGCCGGGATGATATTCCCGGTCGCGCCCACTAGAAGATCCGCGAGGTCGGGCCGCCGCGCCAGCCGACGCACCACGCGGTCGACCAGTGCCGGCCACCCGACGCCGAGGCCGATCAACCGCTCGAGCAGCCATTTCCCCCAGAAGGCCCGTCGTCGCGCCGCCGCATACGGGGCGAGCGCCGCAGCGGTGAGCGGGCCACCGGCCGCTCGGCCGAATGCCGGAACGAGCGTCGCGGCCGCGAGCTCCGCCCCGCGCAGCGCGGCGTAGATCCCCTGCCCGGTGAACGGGTCGAAGAAGTCGGCCGCGTCACCCACGAGCAGCGCGCCCCGCGCGGCGGGCACCCGCGCCCACTGGGCGAACGGCCCCGTCGTGAGCACGCCTCGCACCAGCCGCCGCGAGTCGAACCGGCCCGCGAGGCCCGGGAAGCGCTCGAGCTCGGCGAAGAACCCGGCGCGGTAGTCGTGGCGGCGCGCGCGCACCAGGGCGAGCGGCACGACGAGGGCCACGGTCGTCACCCCACCACCCACGGGCCCGAGTCCGACGTAGCCAGAGCGGCCGACGTGCAGCTCCCCGACCCCGTCCACCCCCGCGACCTCCGCGACGTGCGCGGTGAAGGCCACGCGGCGCGGGGCGGAGCGCCATACCGGTCCGAGGCGCGCGGCGACGACGGAGCGCAACCCGTCCGCCCCCACGACGACGCGGGCGCGCCACGTGTCCCGCCGCCCGGTGCTCGTGCGGGCGACCACGCCGGCCACGGCGCCGCGCTCCCACACGACACCCTCGACGCTCGCCCGCTCGCGCACCACGGCGCCGGCCCGCTCGGCCGCGCGCAGCAGGATCGCGTCGAACGAGGCGCGCGGCAGCGCAAAGCTGTAGGCGCCCCCAAAGCGCCCGCACATCGCCGCGCCCCCGGGAGCGACCACCTTCATCCCATACACCTTCGCCGGCGCCGCGCCCTCCACGGCCTCGCGCACGCCGTAGCCCAGCCGCTCGAGCAGCGCGGTGGTCGCGGGACTGAGATACTCCGAGCAAGGCTTGTGGCGTGGGAACTGGGCGCGCTCGAGCAGCAGGACCGAGGCACCCGCCCGGGCAAGATGCAGTGCGGTCGCCGCCCCGGCCGGACCGCCACCGACGATGACCGCGTCCCAGCGCTCGCTCACGCGCCCGTCACCAGCGCCGCTAGCGCGCCGCGAGGTGCGATCCGAGCGTCGCCGCGGCCGCCCCGCATACGGTCGCCGCCAGGTTCACGAGGTCGTTGTCCAGCCACCGCCGCCCTCCGCTGAGTCGTACCGGCTGGTGACACACGATATTGCCGCGCTCGAATCGCGCATCGCACGCGGGGCACGCATACTTGCCCTGGAGTGTCGCACCGAGCAGCGAGTCGGCGAGCATTCCCGCGACGCCGGCGAGTGCGAGCACGGCGCCGGGCACACGGGCCCCGCCCCGAGGCGCGAGCGCGGTGGCGACGAGCGCGATGACGCCGGCCCCGAGGACCCCGCCGAGCGTGCCAAGCAGCGTGACCCCCCCCGACGCGCCCCGTGTGACGGGCTGGCCGGTCGTGAGCAGGCGAGGCGGCACCGGCGAAAACGCGCCGATCTCCGTCGCCCAGGTGTCGGCGGCGGCGGCCGCGAGGGCGCCGGCCGCCGCACTCCACGAGCCGGCGAGGGCGGCGAGTGCCGCGACGCCGCCGTTCGCGAGTACCTGACGGGCGGTGCGCCGCGGCCCGCGGCGCTCGGCGAGCTGCGTCAGGAGACTACCGGAGAGGAAGAAGACGGTGAGCACCACGAGGCCGCGCCACGACAGACCCCAGGTGACCGCTCCTCCCACCACGAGGGCGGCCACCACACCATCCGGGGTGAGCCACCTCACTCGTCGAACAGCTCGCGCAGGATCTTGTGCTTCAGCTCCGGGGGGGCGCCCTGGGCTCGACAGCGAGCCCGCAGGAATTCCAGGAACAGCTGCTCAAAGTCGAAGTGGTCGCAACACGGCGGGCACTCGGCGAGGTGCTGGCGGATCGCCAGCTCCGTCGCCGGGGTGAGCTCCTGGTCCAAGTACTCGTACAGGTGCTCGACCGCTTCGCGGCAGTTGATGCTCATCGGGGGCTTCCCTTGATGTATCCCATACCGACCGCGTAGTCGTACAGCTGTCGCTGCAATAACCGCCGGGCGCGGAACAGCCGCGACTTCACTGTCCCGACCGGCACCTTGAGCATGCGGGCGATCTCCTCATAGGAGAGCCCCTCCACGTCGCTCAACACCACAGTCTCCCGGAATTGTTCCGGCAGCCCATCGATGGCGCGGAGCACCTCGTCGTCGACGATGCGGTCGAAGAAGGTCCCCTGGGGATCCTCGTCCTGCAGCTCGGAGAACACCGAGAACGGCTCGATCGCGTCCAGGTCGACCGTTTCCGGGTGCCGGGTGCGCCGCCGGTATTCATTAATGAAGGCGTGCCGCAGGATCGTCAGCAGCCAGCCCTTGGCGTTGGTCCCCTTCTCGAACTGGTCCCACGCGCGGTACGCCTTGAGCATCGTCTCCTGCACCAGGTCGTCCGCCTCGGCAGGGTTGCGCGTGAGCCGGAGGGCGACGCGATACAGGCTGTCCAGGTGGACCAGCGCCTCGCGCTCGAAGCTGGCCCGCTTTTCCGCCTCGGCGGCGGGGCTCGGCGCCGGAGGGGTGGCAGGCGGGGGCGTGGGGGGTGTGGTCATGACGCGTCTTAACCTCTCCCCTGCTCACCGGGTTCCGCAATAGGGGCGGGAAGTGCTAGGTTTCGCGCGCCGTGGTCCACAGCATTCTGCCACTCGCGGTCCTCGAGGCGGTCCGCAACCTCGACACGCCGGTCGAGGACGGGTTGTCGGAGTTCGCCGAAGAGCTCCTTTCGAAGCGCCTGGGGCTGTCGCCCACCGTCGCGATGCAGCTGCGGGAGTACGAGGCGATGGTGCGCAAAGACGCCGCCGCTGACCCGGCGCACGTGGAGGCGCTCCTGCGCTTGGTGGGCCGCCGGCCCGACGCGGACTTGGTGTTCGCGGATGCGGGCCGCCGCGCGGCGCGCCGCGCCGTGCGCCGGCTCTCGGTGGTGTCGCGCCTGCTGGCACGGCTCGCGCCCCGGCTGCTCGGCTACGGCGCCGCGCGCCGCGCGGCACGCGCGGTGTTCGGCGGCGAGTTGGGACGGGAGGGCCACGTGCCGGTCGCCGGCGTCCGCGATGCCATGGCCGTGCACGCCACCCCCGACGGCGCCGCGTGCGCCCTGTTCGGCGCCGGCTTCGCCGAGCTGCTGCGACTGCTCGTGGGTGTCGAGGGAGCGATGCTCCACGTGTCCTGCCGCGCGACCGGCGGCCAGGCGTGCCGCTGGCGCGCCGCCTCGCCCGATCCCCGCCATCACTGATGGCGCTGCTCGACGGGTTCGAGTTTCCCGCCCTCGCCGACGCGCTCGACGCCCTCGGCGCCGATGCCTGGCTGTTGTACGACTTCCGCAAGGTGAACCCGATCGCCGAGCGCATCCTCGGGCCCACGGGGATGGGGACGCGCCGCCTGTTCGTGTTCCTCGAGCGACGCGGCCGGCCGGTCGCTGTGGCGCACCGCATCGAGTTGCAGGCCCTCGCCGGTTTCCCCGGTGAGGTGAAACCGTACGCCTCGTGGCACGAATTGCACGGCCACCTCGCCGCGCTCGTGCGCGACCGCACGCTCGCCCTCGAGATCTCGCCCGCGGACGCCGTGCCCTACCTCGACCGCGTGCCCTACGGCGTGGTGCAGCTGCTCCAGTCATTCGGAGCGCGCGTCGTCTCCTCCGCCCCGCTCGTGAGCCGGTTCGCCGCGCGCTGGTCGGACGCCGAGCTCGCCGGCCACCGCCGCGCCGCCGAGGTGCTTGCAACCGTGGCCCGCGAGGTCCTCGTCTGGGCGGGGAGCGAAGCGGCCCGCGGGGCCGAGGTGCGGGAAACGACCCTGGTGCG
>DATBBW010000032.1:0-2220 GCA_036270795.1 Gemmatimonadales bacterium
GCGGAGCGGCTAGATTCCGGCCGGTGAAGCGGGCGAAGTTCGGCCCGCGCTTTTTTTTATGCTCTCCGACAGCCTCGTCGCGTCGTTTCGCGCCCAGCTCGCGACCCTGGGGCTCGAACTGGCCGACCTCCGCATTGGCGGCACGCCGAACCGGCCGCTGGCTCAAGTGCGCATCGAGTGGCCGCCCGGGCCGGACGCCCCGCCGCGGTCCGTGACCGTGGCGGATTGCGCGGCGGCGAGCCGGGCCCTCGAGGCCTGGCTCGACACGGAGGGCCCGCTCGGGCGCCAGTATGGGCTCGAGGTGTCGAGCCCGGGGCTCGACCGGCCGCTGCGCTGGCCCCAGCACTGGGTGCGCTTCGTGGGCCAGGACGTGCAGGCCACGGTGGCGGGACTGGGGCGCGTGCGGGCCCGCATCGTCGCCGTGCCGGACGAGCGCACGGTGATTCTGGAACCGCACGGGGCGGCGCCGCGAGCGGTGCCGCTCAGCGGCATCCGCGACGCGCGGCTCGCGGTGGACTGGTAACGAGGGACGACGTGATGACTAATACGACCGATGTGGTCTCGGCGATCCGTGAGCTCACGAGTACGAAACAGCTCGAGCGCACGGAATTGCTCGACCTGCTGAAGGACGGCCTGCATGCGGCGCTGGTGAAGCGCTACGGCCCGAACGTGCGGGCCGAAATCGGCATCGACGAGCTCAAGGGGACGATCCGGATCGCAGTGCTGCGCACCGTGGTCGAGACCGTGGAGGACCCGGGCTCCCAGGTGACGCTCGAGGAGGCCCGTTTCGAAGACCCGGATTTCCAGGTCGGCGACGTGCTGGAGGAGGAAGTGCCGTTCGAGGGGTTCGGGCGCACCGCGGTGCAGGCCGCCAAGCAACGCATCATCCAGCGGGTGCGCGAGGGCGAGCGGGCTCGCATTCGCGAGGAGTTCACCGATAAGGTGGGGGAGCTCCTGTCGGGCGAGGTGCAGCAGATCGAACGCGGCAAGATCGTCGTGATGCTCGCCAAGTTCCGCGAGGCGGAAGCGATCATCCCCTACCGCGAGCAGAACCACCGCGAGCACTTCCATCAGGGCGACACGATCCGGGCCGTGCTCAAGCGGATCGAGGAGACCCCCAAGGGCCCGCGCCTCATCCTGTCGCGCGCCGATCCATTGTTCGTGAAGGCGCTCTTCAAGCTGGAGGTGCCGGAAATCCAGCAGGGGATCGTCGAGATCCGGGCGACGGCGCGCGAGGCGGGGAGCCGGACCAAGATCGCCGTGTCGTCGCGCGACGACTCGATCGATCCCGTGGGCGCGTGCGTGGGCCTGAAGGGCTCGCGCGTGCAGGCGGTCGTGAACGAACTCGGGGGCGAGCGGATCGACATCGTGCCGTGGTCGCCGGACCCGGAGCGGTTTGCGAAGCTGTCGCTCGCGCCGGCGCGCGTGGCCCGGGTGTTCTCCGATCCCGACACCAAGACGATCCAGGCGATCGTGGACGAGGATCAGCTGTCGCTCGCCATCGGCCGCAACGGCCAGAACGTCCGGCTCGCCTCCGAGCTCACCGGGTGGAAGATCGACCTCTATTCGAGCCGCGAATGGCTCGAGCGCGGCGGCGAGGGCCCGTTGTTCGCCCCGCTCGCGGCGGACGAGGACGCGTCGACCAAGGTGTCGCTGCGCGAGCTCAAAGGCCTGCCGGTGGAGCTCGTGGACGTGCTGGAGCAGGCCGGCAAGAAGACGCTTCAGGACATCTTCGATCTGGAGCGCGAGGACGTCGACAAGATCGCGGGGATGACGCCCGAGCTCGCCGACAAACTCATGGCCTTCTTGAACGAAATGACGGAAGAAGGCGGGGAGGACGAAGACCAGCGCGGCCCGAGCGGGCCGGCTGGGCCGGCCGACGCGGCGGGCGGCGCGCCGGTACCGGCGGCGTGAGGGAGCGGCTCGTCCGCCTGCTCGGGCTCGGGGTGCGGGCGGGCCGCGTGGTCCTCGGCGTGGCCGGGGTGCGGGCGCGGCTGCAGCGCGACGCGCTGCGCTGCGTGGTGCTGGCGGCGGATGCGAGCCCCCGCACCCGCGACAAGGTGGAGCGGCTCGCGCGGGCCCGCGGGGTGCCGATCGTGCAGGGGCCCCGGGCGCTCGAGCTCGGCGCCGGGGTGGGCCGACCGCCGCTCCAGGCGGTCGGGGTGGAAGACGCGGGGCTGGCCCGCGGCTTGGTTGGGTTCTCGGAGGGGTGAGTGACGA
>DATBBW010000033.1:0-3116 GCA_036270795.1 Gemmatimonadales bacterium
CTCTCCAAATGGCCGCCCGGTGGCGCTAGCTTTGAGCGCAGTCACCCATGTCCGATTACACGCTCGCCGCTTGGGAAGCAGGCATCGCCGCCCTGTACCGGCAACGCGGGGCTCCCACCCCGTGCCCGCACTGCCGCCGCACGGGCTTCTACGGACCCCGGCAAGCCCAGGGGCGCACGCGCCAGTACCGGTTGTGCCGGTTCTGCGGGTTCGAGCAAGAGGTGGGTGGGCCGGACGTGATGCTCGTGGCCTCGGTCCACGGCTGCTCCGAGTGGCGCGCCATCGCCGGCGCGCCCTACATCTGGTGGGTGCGAGCGGACGAAACGTCGTACCGCTGCCCGTACTGCCGCGCGAGCGTCGAAGTGCAGCGCGCGCGCATTACCCCGCCGTTCCAGGATCCGGCCCATCCGTGGTGGAAGGTGCCGCAAGGCCTGACACACGACGAGTCACTCGCCTACTGGGAAGCGCAGGGCTACTACCGCCTCCACTTGTAGCGACCAACCCACGCCTGGCCCGGTGCCAGGGGTGAGTCGCGTGCTGTCCCGGATCCCCCGACCCTTCCTCTAGGAACCGCTAGGAACCGCCGCGCTGCTCGCGACGCCACAGCACGTAGGACTGCACGATCGGCACGAGCACGACCAGCGGGATCGTGACCGCCATCGCCACGGTGGCACGGGGCGCGGGCAGCGAACTCTCGGCGATCAGCACCAGCCCGCCCAGCATGAAGACGAACCCGCCCGTGCGGTGTGTCTCGCGCCACACCGTATCGCTCGACAGAGTCCACGGCGTGCGGATCCCCACGAACCAGTTCGGCTCGACGCGACTCAAGTAGTTGCCCAGCACGATGAACAGGATCCCGAGCGCCGCCGGCATCAGCCGGCCGATGTTGACATGGTAGCCGAGGCCGTACGCGATGACGAAGCCGTGCACGGCGAGCAGGAACACGAGCACCGAATTCCCGATCAGCCAGTAGACGGCGATGAATTTGGCGTAGTTCTGGGCGCGGGGATCGAGCTGCGGGAGCACTTGGAATAAGAGCGTGATCCCGAGGATCATCAGCGGCACCAGCGCCACGGCGAACCCGCGCGACGCATAGCCATTCGGCTGGCCCGACGCGCCCCAGTGCGTGGCGACGACGGCGGGGAGCCGGGGATACGCCCACAAGGACAGCACGGCGGCGACCGCCGCGACGGCAAGGCCGAACCAGCGGCTACGCATCGGCGCCTCCCGAGAAGTGGGTCACGCTAGGCGCGGCGCAGGCGCCACACCGTCAAGACGACGCCGATCGCTGCGAACAAGACGGCCATCGTCATGTCGCCACGCTGGAACGCCCGGAACGCGAGCACGCACCAGAAGACCAGCAGGAGCAGCACGATCACCATGCGCATGGGCAGTCCACCTCGCGGTGAGGGTCGGACGGCTGATGTGTCAGGAGAGCTGTGCGCTCTCGCCACCTTCCGCAGTCGAGTGCCGGCCAGGCGATCTGCGAAGCCGTGACCGTACGGTCGCCCCGCGCGCGTCAGGCGCCCGGGGACAGCCGCAGGAGCCGCCACGCCCAGACGGAGAGGCCCGCGGCCACGACGCCGATCCCGGCCGCGGCGATTGAGAGGTGCGGCCACTCGGCGACGAAGCGCCAGAGATGCAGTAGGGCGAACAGGGCAAACACCGTCCCGGTCGTCACCACATAAGGCTTCATCGAACGGCCTCCCCGAGTCTGTGGCTCCGCATCACCGGCTGCGCGACACCAATGTAATCGCCGCTCGGTCGGCGCCTATGGGGCGGCATCGGACGGCCGATTCGCGCGCGCCGCCGTCACGCACTCCCACCCGAGCAGTAGCGCGACCGCGGTCGCGAAGACGCCCGGCGCGACGAAGAAATAGGTCCACGCGAGCACCGCGCCCGCCGCATGGCTCAGGAAGAGCATCCACGTGAGCGGCCGCACCGCGCGCCGCTCGCCGGGGCCCAAGCCTCCGAGAAACCATGCCATCCCCGCTGACAGCAACAGGAACACGGACACCATCCAGCCGAACCCCACGTAGAACCCGAACCAGGTGCAGTCCGCGGTTTGGCAGCGGAAGTGCACCGCTTTCATCGCCGCAAGCACGGCATCGCTCGGCGCGCCGAACTGTGGCGTCGCCAGCAAGGCTCCCCAGGAGTGGCCCAGACAGTAGAGGACGAGCAGGTACGCGGCGAGCCGCAAGCGGTTGAAGAAGCGCGAGCGCGGTTGCACGGTGTTCATCGACGACGATCTCCCCACATGACTCCGCCCGGTTCGGCCCTCGGTGCGCCCTATCATCGGGCGCGAGGGAGAATCCCGAATGTATTTCTCGGCTTTACATGGTCAAGGGCGTTCCTGCCAGGCTTAGCCTGCGTGTTATCCTTCCCCGAGCTCCATGATGCCTTTCGCTCGAGCACCCCGCGCGCTTCGCGGTATCGCCCTCACGGTCGCGCTCTCAGTGGCCGTGCCGGGGAACGGCGTACCGATGTGTCTGACCATGCTGGCGCACGTGGCGGCTCCCTGCGACATGCACCCGGGGCACGACGCGCACCGGACGCCGCACCACCGGTCCTCCCACGAGACCCTTACCGCGCAGCCGCTGGGCCAGTCTTGCCATCCCGGAAATGCGGGACCCGCCTGCACCGGGAGCGCCTGTCCGAGCGCCGGCCCCGCGGCGCCTTCCGGGGTGCGCACGCCGCTCGCCCTGGGGGTCGCGTCGCGGCTGGCGGCGGTCCGCCGGGCCCCTGCCCTGCTCTCCTACCTCTCACCGCCGCTCGCTCCACCGCCCCAAGCCTAGGTCGTCCAGTTCGAAGAGGAGTGCGTGGGCGCCGCGCGAGCGGCGCGCGAACGACGACTGTGGTTTGAGGAGACCTCGATATGCGAACGCTCATCGGTGGCTCGGTGGCCGCTCTCGTAGTGTGGGTCGGCGGCGCCGTAGGCCTCGTGGCGCAAGCGGATATGGCGATGGCGCACGCCGCTGCGAGCCCCGTGCGGCCGCTCGGGATTCCGGAAACGCGACTCGGGTCCGGGACCGCGTGGCAGCCCGATGCCACGCCGATGCACGACGCCCACATGCGGTTTGGGGCGTGGATGGTGACGCTGCACGGCCGCGGCTTCC
>DATBBW010000034.1:0-6610 GCA_036270795.1 Gemmatimonadales bacterium
GCCAACCGCCAGTCTGGTGCTCCGCGATCCCCGTGAAGAAGCCGTCCTCTTCCACACGCCGCCCCTGCGCATCCACTTGCACCTCATGGTACGAAGTCGCCAGGATGGCGAGTCCCGGCGCCAGCGGATCTACGCGTAGGCTATCGCCCCACCTGAGCTCGACGTGTTTGAGGATGTGGGTCAGGCGCTCGATGGCGCGGGTTGCCGTGTCGCTGTTGGGAAAGACCAGGCGACCCTCAGACGCCATGAAGAAGGTCGGTTGATCGGCGAAGTACGCGCGCCACGCTGCCGGCCCGTGCGCCGTGACGCCTTGAGCGACGCTCGCCGCGAACGCGCGGACGCTGTCTTGCAACGCCGTGGCGTGCCCGGCATCGAGCACCTGGACGCCGTTGCCATTTGGCGCGGCACCCGCGTGGCATCCGCCGAGAGCCATCGCTGCTGCGAGGCCGAAGGTGAGCGCCGGGCGCACGCAACTCCCCACCGTGGGGGAGTGGCGCCAAACGCTTGTTGGGAACACGCCCTGTGCTGCTACCATGGTGTCCACCTGCCGTTCGAGTGATCCTCTCAGCCGCGCCTGAGTGGACGCTGCCCTTACGGCATCGCACCGGCCGGCTCGGGCTGGAATCCCTTCACCGCGGCGGCCCCCAGCCACAGGAACAACGCCAGCACCACCAGCTGCGTGATCAGGAACGGCGGCTCGGATTGCGTCGGCGCGCTGACGACTAGGGCAGGCACCCGCCGGAACAGCTGGACGACCAGCACGAAGACGTTCAAGTACAGGGCCAGCACCGCGCCAACGACATAGACCTTGCGCCAGCCGCCGGCGAGATGCTTGACGTAGCGCGCCACAATGACGCCCGCCAAGACGATGAGCGAGATGACCCCGACGATGTGCTGCGGCAGCACTTTGACGAACGGAAAGCCGAACCCGGTGGCGCTAGTCGCGACCGTGGTGACTACATAGAGGCCGGTCCATCCGTCGAGGCGCTTTCCGGCGACGAGCCCGCCCGCCACCACGCATCCCGCGAAGATGCCGAGAATACTCGCCACCGTGTGGATCAAAGTGAAGGTCGTGAGGCTGAACATCGGGGGCGTCCTTTCGGAGAAGGAAACGGCCCGTCGGTGCGGCGAGCGCCGGCCTGGCCATCCGGCGCGGTGCCCACACCGCGCTATCGAATCAGGCGTCCGGTCGTGGGAAACGCCGCACGGGCTGTGCTCGCGGCGGGGTCACGGCTTCGCCGCTTGCGTCGCGAGGGCCTCGACCCCGGCGAGCGTCGGCACCAGTTCCGGCGGCAGCCTGTGCCGAGCCTGGAGGTATGCTGGCGCGTTGTAGGAGATCCACACTTGGCCCTTCGCATCCTCCCACACGAGGAGCTTGAGCGGTAGATCGAGCGCGATACTCGGCGTGGCGATCATCAACGGCGTCCCGGCCTTCGGGTTGCCAAAAATCACCAGCTTCGTGGGCCGCATGTGCAGGCCGGCGTGCTGAGCCTCCCCGCTATGATCGACCACAGCGAACAGTTTGATGCCCTTCGCCTGCAGCAGGGCTTGCAGCTTGGCGACGGTCTCATCTACCGCGTGATGGCTGGGCACCGTGATGATGCCACTATCGGGCGTCATGGGCGTGCTTTGCGCGGGAAGATGAGAAGCGCACAGGATGAGGAGACAACCAGGAACGAGCGCGACGCGCATAAGCCTCCTCGAATGACGCCTGGCGCTTGGGGCGACACCGACAATACATGAACCGTGAAGGTACGCGATTCTCCCGCGGCAGCTATCCCAGCCGGCGAGCGCCCCGGCGCTCGCCCGAGGGCCCTGGGAGTGCGTAGCGGCGCCTCGTCCATCGACGCTCGATCCCGTGGAGGTTACCTTAGCGCGCGCCGCGGCGAAATCCGTTATCCGCTAGCGCCGGAGCGATCCGATGGGTTACGACGCCAGAACGGCTGAACGCGTGCGACGAATCCTAGCAGGGCAGGGGGACGTCGTCGAAAAGCGGATGGTCGGCGGGCTGTGCTTCGTGGTGCAGGGCAGCATGTGCTGTGGCGTCACGAGCACGGGCGTCGCGACCCTCCCTGTGAACAAGGGCGGAAAGAGGTCTTCCCAAGCCGCGCGACGGTAGGTCGCGGGGTGCGGTTTCCTCCGAACCAGGAAAGGAGACACGCGTGCTCGACACGCTATTCGCGCCCGTTGCGGGCGTCGGCGAGCTCATCCTGCGACTGGCACTCGCGATCACGTTCTTCGCCCATGGCCGGAGCAAGTTGAAGGATCCGGCGGCGTTCGCCGGGTTCCTCCGGCAGCTGCGCGTGCCGGCCCCCGTGTTCTCGGCCTGGCTCGTCGCGTTGCTCGAGACCGTCGGGGCGGTGCTGCTCGGGTTGGGCGCGGCCACGCGCCTCCTCGCCCTCGGCCTGGTGGTCGATATGCTGGTCGCGCTCACCACGGTGCGGATCGGGCATGCTCCCTTCACGTCCGGTGCGCGCGGGGGCGGTTGGGAGTTGGAGTTCCTGCTGCTCGCGGCGGCGCTCGCCCTCGTTTTCACCGGGGCCGGTCCGTTCGCGCTGGATCGTTACCTCGGATTGTGAATCCGATCGGCCACTGGGACGAATGCCAGGGCCAAGCGGGCAGGGCGAATACGTCACGCGGAATCGTGGGGACCGGGGCCGTGCGACACCAGGGCGGGACGTGTCGATTCTGCGGACCCCCATTCGACGCATGGGTAGAGCTCGGACAGCCCGACTCGCCAACTGCAACCGGAAAGCAAAGGCACCATGCGATTCATGATGCTCGTGATCCCGAAGGGGTATGAAACCGCCGCGCCGGGCACGATGCCCGACCCCAAGCTGGTGGCGGTGATGACCAAATACAACGAGTCGCTGAAACAGGCCGGCGTACTCCTCGCACTCGACGGGCTCCACCCCCCATCAACGGGGGCGCGGGTCCGGTTCTCCGCTGGGAAGCCCACAGTGACCGACGGGCCCTTCGCCGAGGCGAAGGAGGTGCTGGGCGGTTACTGGATGATTCAGGTCAAGTCGAAGGCCGAGGCGATCGAGTGGGCGAAGCGCGCGCCCATGCAGGGCGGCGACGTGATCGAGGTGCGCCAAGTACAAGAGATGGCGGACTTCCCGCCGGAGGTCCGCAAGGCCGCGGGGCGCTAGCCTCGCGGCGGATCGGCATCACGACGCGAAGCGCTGGGCGGCAACGCTGCCCACCGATGCTAGGGAGACCGGGGTCAGACCGCGTGGGGTGAGTCCCCCCCACCGGCTCCGAAGTGAACGACGGCCCCTCCGGCTGCCCGTCGGGATCGCCTCGCGTGGGTAAGGAACCGCGGAGTGCCGCCGACTAAGTGCGCTGGAGGGCTCGGCGGTGCGCTGGACGTCAAGACCCGCGCTGCTTCGATCCCAGTAGCGAATGCTTCACGACGCTGTCCGGCTCGTCGCTCCCGTGCCGCACCGTGAAGACCGTTTTGCGCGTCAACCCTAGATCGAGTTCCATGACCAGGTGACTCCGGTCGCGGGCCATGCGCCAGCGGCGGCCCGATTTGCGCTGACCGCCGGTCGCCTTCAGGGCAGCGGCGACGAGCGCTTCCGGCGGGTCGCTCACGACGGCTAGCTGCGCGCAGGTGGAGCAGCGGCGCACCTGGCTCGACGGGTCGGGCGCCCCGAGGTCCATGGTGCACACCTGGCGCCCGCAGTACGCGCACGCCGCCTGATGGCGCTCGCACGTGTCCTTGCCGCAGATGAGGCATTCCGTGACTTCATCCGAGGCGAAGACCGCCCCGGGCTCGGACGCGCATGCCGCTAGGTGCCGGGCGCACACCAGGCGCCGCGACTGGTCGGCGCGGCGCAAATGCCGGGAGCAGTGCACCTGGCCATCGACCACACACACCGCCTGATGCGCCGTGCAGACGGCCTTGTCGCAGCTGGCGCACGGTGTCACCTCATCCACGCCGACCGGCTCGTTGGTCCCGCCCTCGCAATAGCGGAGACACGCCTCACACAGCCGACGGCTGCCCTTGGGCGCGTCGGCGCTGCTCGTCTGCGCGTGACGGTTGCACACCGCGCGCCCGCAGCTGCCGCACGGCGTGAGGCACGCCGAGCACGCCGCATGCTCGCCTTCGACGCACGTGCCCTCGTGGGCCGTGCAGTACTGCAGCCGACACGACGGGCAGAGGCGGACGTGCTCGTCACACACGGGCTTTGCGTCCACGCGACACTCGGCAATGCCGTGGGCCGCGCAGAAGTCCTCGGCGCAGACCGAACACCGCAGCGCGCATGCCTCGCAGGCACAGTGTTCGTGCCGGCACACCACGAGCATCGCCGGGGGGCGGCCGCACTGCGGACAGGCCAGGTTCCAGCGGGCGGCGCCACTCAAAGGCCGCTGCGCGCGGAACGTGGCGCGACGCCCGTGAGCCGACTCGAGCTGCCACTCGGCTTGCTGCACCACCACGGCAGCCTCGATGAGCTGCAACGGGTGCACGATCGCCCGGACTTCGCTGCGTCGCACTTCCTCCGTCCGCCGTCGCTCGGCGAGCGCCGTGACAGTGCCGATGGCGTCCGGGTCGGACTGCTCCTTGAGGATCGACTCGAAGTACCGGTCCAGCCGGGCGAGCTCCACGGCCAGCTCGCGCTCCGCGGTGGCGCGGCGCGTGGCCACGCGCTCGGCCGACTTCTCCCGCAGGTTCGTCACGAGCAGCTGCAACAGGTCCGCCGGCTCGCGCTGAGGCACTGGCGTGGCGGCGGCCGCCTCCGAGGGATCGCCGGGTTCGAGGCGACCCGTTTCGAGCTCGTGGAACAGCGCGGCCAGATCGGGATCCAGTCGCGTGCCGGCCGCCAGGTCGTACACGTCGCTTTCCACCAGGGCTTCCTCCACCCCGGCCCCCGCGCGCAGCACGACGCGCGCGGTCAGCCGTCCCACGGGATGCGCCGCGAGCCGCGCGGGGCCCGGGTGCACCGTGCCGTCCCGCAGCGGAATCGCCAGCGCGACGCTCGCGGGATCGCTGGCATCCGGGAGCGAGGGGATCAGCCCGAGGAACAGCCGCGCGGCGCGCGCCCGGATCGCTTCCAGCAGCTGACTGAGGAACGGGCTGCCGAGCACCGCGATCTCAGCGTCCGGGTCGCGCTCGAGCGCTGCGAGCGAGAACGCCACCCGGAAGGAGGCGCGGTCCCGGAAGAACGGGCGCTCCGATTTGGGCAACGCGAGCTCGTAGTGATCGGCGCCCAGCGACGCCCGCTTGACGCCCGCGAGCCGACAGTAGCGCTCGACGAGGGGGCGCAAACGCGCGTCGGCCAGGGGATCGGGCTGGGCCGCGGCCTCGGCCGCCGGCGTTGGAGGCTGAGGGCGCGGCTTGCGCGGCTTGCGCGGTTTGCGCGGCTGGCGCGGCGCCTTGCGCGCGACCGGGCGGCGCCGTTTCACGCGGCGTCCGCCGCGATGTCCACCAGGACGAGCGGCAGGTGGTCCACCTGGGCCACGAGCGAGATGGCACGGCCGGCGCTCGTCAATCCGGTGAGCTTCACGGTCTCCCCGTACTGGGGATGACGGCCGGCCGGTTGCCACACGGGAGCGTCCCCCATCGGCTCAATCGACTCGAGCGCCTCGAGCAGGTCCGTCACGTGCACGCCGAGGCGGTGGCGTTTGGCGTTCCACCCGGGGGCCTTGATCACCTGGCTCGTGCCGTAACCCAAGCGCAGGCGGGCGGGGACGGAGAGCGTCTGGAACCGGCGTTCCAGCCGCATGGCGTTGTCGTCGGGCGCGATGAGCGAGTTCAGCTGCTCTTGCTCCTTGCCGATGGCGCTCGAGTGCTCGATCTCGGCCCCGAGCGTCTCCACCCGGCGCTCGAAATCCGCCTCGCTCTCGGCGGCGAGCCAGTCGTTCGCCAGGCGGCCTTCGAACCGCTGCGCGCCGCCGAGCTCGCCGAGGATCAAGTCCAGCTCGCCGACTACCAGCTCGAACAGTTTGATCTTGTGATCGAGCAACCGCAGGATGTGCGACTCGATGGTTCCGGCGGCCGCGAGGTTCACGATGTGCACCTCGCGCGTCTGGCCGATGCGGTGGAGGCGCCCGATGCGCTGCTCTACCACCATGGGGTTCCACGGCAGGTCGTAGTTCACGAGCACGTTGCAGAACTGGAGATTGCGCCCCTCGCTGCCGGCGCGCGTCGCGATCAGGACGCTGCGGGGGTCCTCCTGGAAGGCGCGGATGCGCCGGTCGCGTTCGGGCGTCGCGTGCGCGCCCCAGTAGACGATCGGCGTGCGGTGGAGCGCGCGGACCTGGCGCTCGATCAGCTCGATCGTGGGGCGGTGATCGCTGAACACGACGACCCGATCGGGCGTCTGCTTCAGGATCTCGCTCAGCACCTTCAGCTTGGCGTGGGTCTTGATCTTGCGCGCCTGCGCGGCGAGCTGCCGGGCGATGGTGCGGTACTGGGGCTTGATGCGCTCGCCCTGCGCCAGGTGCTCGAGCGATTCAGCGAGGGCGGCCGAGGAAGAGCACAGACGCTGGCGCAGGTGGATCATGGCCAGCTGCAGCATCCCCTTGCCGGTCGGCCCCGTGCGCCGCGACTCGTCTTCGACCGTTTCCTGCTCGGTCGGCTCAAAGAAGCCTTCGCGATACAACT
>DATBBW010000035.1:0-3826 GCA_036270795.1 Gemmatimonadales bacterium
GGAGCTCGTGGCATCGGCGATCCACCGCCTGAGCGCGCGGGCGGCGCGGCCGTTCGTGTGCGTGAACTCCGCCGCCATTCCGAAGGACTTGGTCGAGTCGGAGATGTTCGGGCACGAACGCGGCGCGTTCACCGGGGCGAGTGAGCGCCGCGTGGGGCGCTTCGAGCTCGCCGACGGCGGGACGCTGCTGCTCGATGAGGTGGGCGACCTCGGGCCCGAAGCCCAGGCGAAGCTGTTGCGCGTGCTCGAGACGGGGGTGATCGAGCGGCTGGGCGGCCAGACGCCCGTCACGGTCGACGTGCGCGTCATCGCGGCGACCAACAAGGACCTGCGAAAGGCCGCCGAGCGGGGCCAGTTCCGCGAGGACCTGTTGTTCCGGCTCAACGTACTGCCGCTCCACATCCCCCCGCTGCGGGAGCGACCCGAGGACGTGCCGCCGCTGCTCACGCACTTTGCGGCCCGGCAGGCGGCGCGGCTGGGCCGCCCGGTCCACTTCGATGCGGGTGCGGTGCCGCTGCTCGCGGCCTATCGGTGGCCCGGCAACGTGCGCGAGCTGGCCAACCTGGTCGAGCGACTGGCCATTCTCGCGACCGGCGACACCATCACCGCCGACGACGTTGCGCGCGTCGTCGCGCAAGACGGAGCCCCGGCGGCGCCGCGCCCGCCCGAAGGGTGGACCGACATCGCCCTCACGGACGCGCTCGATCAGTTCGAGCGCTCGCTCATCGCGCGGGCGCTCTCGGCGGCCCGGGGCAACGTCGCCGAGGCGGCGCGCAAGCTCGCCACCGACCGCGCGAATCTCTATCGCCGCATGCGCCGGCTCGGGCTCGACCCCCCGCGCACCGTGACGGGATGACACGGGTGCTGCGTTCGCCACGCGCGCCACACCGCCGCGCCACCCGTCGCCCCGCCGCGCCTCACGCGGCACGGCCCATGCACGGATGGCCCTCAGCCCCAACCAGGATGCCCCTCATGCGCGCCCTCCTCCTCGCCCTGCTGTGCGCGTTCGGCCCGGCGCTTGCCGCCGCGCAGGACACGGCGATCGTGATCCATCCCGAGAGTGCCGGCGTCATGATCCCACCGCCCGAACTGCCCCGGGTGGTCGCCGACGAGGCCATCAAGCGTTACAACGCCCCCACGACGACTCGCCTCGTGGGCCGCTCGCGCCTGCCGCGCGGCAACGAGTGGCGCGGCGACGTGGCGGTGCGCAACGGTCACGTGTGGGTGGCAGGCCGCATCGACGGCACGCTGCTCGTCATCAACGGCGACGCGACGCTCGACACCGGCGCAGTGGTCACAGGCGACCTGATCGTGATTGGCGGCACCGTGGCGCGGGCCCCGAGCGCATCGGTCGGCGGGGAGGTGCGCGTGTACCGCGAACCCCTGGCCTACCGGATCGCCGGCGACGAGATCGCCCTCGCCCCCGCGAGCCCGCGCCGCTGGTTCGGGAGCTTCGGTGTCGAGAAGTCCTGGGGCACCGCCGATTCGCGCTCTTCGCTCACGCTCGCGACCGGCGGCACCTTCAATCGCGTGGAAGGGCTGCCCGTCGTGTTCGGCCCGGAATTCGACTGGAAGGTTCAGGAAAACGTGCGGTTTCGGCTGGACGCCTTGGGTGTGTTCCGCACGGCAGGGGACTTCACCAACAAGCGCGGCGACCTGGGCTACCTACTGCGCACCGAGCTGCGCGCCGGCGAAGTGCCCGCCTACGGCCTCGAGTTCCGGGCGTTCGACGTAGTCGCGCCCGTCGAAGACTGGGGCCTGCGCGGCGCCGAGATCGGGTGGCAAGCGTTCCTGTTCCAGCGCGACTACCGCGACTACTACCTCAGCAAAGGCGTCGCTGTGCGCGCCTTGGTCCAGCCGGAACGCCCTCTCAGCGTGACGCTCGAGCTGCGCCACGACTGGGAAACGAGTGTGGGGGCGCGCGACCCGTGGACCGTGTTCCGCAACGATCGGCCGTGGCGTCCCAACCCGCCGATCGACGACGGCCACTACACCACGCTGCGCGGGGTAGTGACGCTCGACTCACGCAACGACCGCACCGAGCCCACGGCAGGCTGGTACGTGCGCGGGCAGTTCGAGAACGCCTGGTCCAAGGACGTGCGTCCGCAAACGGGCCTGCCCGCGTCGGTGCGCGGGCCGATCCCCACCACCGGGGGCTACCAGTTCAGCCGCGTGTTCTTCGATGTCCGGCGCTACACGCGCGTCAGCCCGTCGGGCCGCGTCAACCTCCGCGTGCTCACCGGCGGGTGGATCGGGGGCGACCCGCTGCCGCTGCAACAGCGGCTGTCGATCGGGGGCCCCGATCCGCTCGCCGGCTATGGCTTCCGCCACAGCGCCTGTAACGGGGACATCCTCGACCCGGTGTTCGCCGGCAGCCAGGTCGCGGCGTGCGACCGCGTGATCCTGACCCAGGCCGAGTACCGGGGCCACATCTCGCTGCATTGGGCCTACAACGCTTCGCGCCCCGAGGACGAGCAGGCGAAGTCCCGGTTCACGCTCCAGGGACCGGACTTAGTCGTGCTGGCCGAGGCAGGGCAAGCGTGGCTCGTAGGGAGCGGGCCGGGCCGGCTGCCGAGCGATCGGCTGCCGACCTTGGGAAGCTGGGCCGCCGACTTGGGGCTAGGGGTCGACTGGGCGGGGTTCGGGCTGTACGTCGCCAAGGCCGTGACGGCGGGCGAATCCCTGCGATTCACGCTGCGACTCGACCACCGCTTCTAGGTGAGGCCGGGGCTCGCTCTCCTGGTCTGCCTCGGCAGCGCGGCGGCGGTCTCCCGGACCGCCGCGCAGGCCCCCGTGTTCACGGTCACGCTGCAGAGCGAGACGCCCCGCATCGAGATCACGAACCTCCTCAGCGACGGGCGCTTTGTAGGCCTCATGCGGTCGGGCTTCCCGCTGCGCCTCCACTACCGCCTCGAGCTGTGGCACGGCCGCTCCGGCTGGTTCGACCAGTTCGTGAGCGAAGCCTCGTGGGACGCCGTGGCACGCTACGACCCGCTCGCCGACGATTTCGTGCTGATCCGCACGGTGCGCGGCGTCACCCGCTATGCCACCTCGGAGGAGCTCGAGCGCGCGCTCGAGGTCCCCTACAAGGTCCCACTCAAACCCAAGGGTGCGGGAAAGTTCTACTTCCTCTGCCGGCTCGAGGTCACCACGCTGAATGACACGGACTTAGAGGAGTTGACGCGCTGGCTCAAGGGCGATGTAGGCCCGGCCGTCTCGGGGGAGGGGAACGTCGGGAGCGCCTTCGCGCGGGGGGTGCAACGCTTGCTGGTGCGGATCGCCGGCCTGCCGCGCCTCACGCTCGAGGCGCGCTCCGAGACATTCACGCGTGGAGCGGGGGGACCCTAAGGCGACCGCCTGCCGCCCGCCGCCGCGCGGTTACAGCGCGGCCAGGGTCGCCAGAACCTCGCCGCCGTAGAACAACCGGATGTACTTCGACTGGATCGAGGTGAGGCGGCGGACCGCCCAGGCGAGATGCACGAAATGGGGCTCGAACGGCGGGCGCAGCGGGTGCATCCCCGCCTCCTCAGGCAGGAGGTTCCCCTTGCGCGTGTTGCAGCTCGAGCAGGCGGTCAGGACGTTGGTCCACGCGTTCGTGCCGCCGCGCGACAGGGGGACGAGGTGGTCGCGCGTCAGGCACTCGCGATGACGCAACTCCGGCTGGCCGCGCCCGCAGAACTGGCAACGGTAGTTGTCGCGGGCGAAGAGGAAGGTGTTGGTGACTTGGCGCCGGAAGCGGCGGGGGACGTGCACGAACTTGACCAGGCGAATCACGGCGGGGCGCGGAATCGCCAGGCGTTCGCTCCGCATGACGGGGCCGTCCGCT
>DATBBW010000036.1:0-41346 GCA_036270795.1 Gemmatimonadales bacterium
CGCTCAAGGAGTCGACCATCCGCATCGGGCACATGGGCGACCACACTGTGGGCGCGGTGGAGGAGTTGCTCGCCCTGCTCGCCGGACTTGTGTCGTGACGGACCGCGTCGTGATCGCCGATCGCGTCGCGGACGCGGGGCTCGCGTTGCTCGCTCGCACGCCGGAGCTCGAGGTCGTCAATTGCGCGGGGCAGCCGCGCGACACGCTGGAGCGAGCGCTCGGCGGCGCAGCGGCCCTGGTGGTGCGGAGCGAGACGCAGGTGACCGCGGACCTGCTCACCCGCGCTCCCCATCTCCGCGTAATCGCCCGTGCCGGGACGGGGGTGGACAACATCGACGTGCACGCGGCCACGCGTCGGGGGATCGCCGTGATGAACGCGCCGGGCGCGAACACCGTCAGCGCCGCCGAGCACGCCCTGGGCCTGCTGCTCGCCCTAGTGCGGCACATCCCCTGGGCGGCGGAGGCGATGCGGCGCGGGGAGTGGGATCGGAAGCGGTTCGAGGGGCGGGAGCTCCGCGGCAAGACGATCGGGGTCGTGGGCCTGGGCCGCATCGGCGGGCACGTGGCCCAGCTGGCCCGCGCGTTCGGCATGCAGGTGGTCGGGCACGATCCCTACATCGTCCCCGAGCGGGCGCTGGAGCTGCAGGTCAAGCTGTTGCCGCTCGAGCAACTGCTCGGGCAGGCCGACGTGGTGACGCTCCACGTGGCGTACACCGGGCAAACGCACCATCTCATCAACGCCCAGCGGCTCAAGCTCATGAAGCCGACCGCTCTGCTCGTGAACACGGCGCGGGGGGAGTTGGTGGACGAGGCGGCGCTGGCCGACGCGGTTCGGGAGAAGCGCATTGGGGGCGCGGCGATCGACGTATTTGCCGTGGAGCCGCTGCCCGCGGACGCGCCGCTGCGGCGGCTCGAGCGGGTGATCCTCACCCCGCACCTGGCCGCGTCCACCGCCGAGGCACAGGAGCGGGTGAGCGTGGAGATTTGCGGGGCGGTGCGCGATGCGCTGCTCGCGGGGGACCTCTCCTTCGCGATCAACGTGCCGGGCATTGCGGGGGACTTGTTGCGCCGCTTCGGGCCCCTGCTGGACCTGTCGCGTCGCCTGGGGCGGCTCGCGCTCGCGCTGGTCGAGGGGCCGGTGTCGGCCGTCGAAGTCGACTATGGCGGCAAGGAGGAAGCGGCGCCGCGGCCTGTGCTGATGGCGGCCATCGAAGGGCTGCTCTCGGCGCTGAGCGTCGAGTCGGTCAGCCTCGTGAACGCCTTGCTTCTGGCCGAGGAGCGCGGCATCCGCCACGCCCGCCGCACCGGCGCGCCGGAGCCAGGGTTCGAGACCACCGTCGCCGTGTCGCTCGAGACCGCGGGCGGCCGTACCCGCGTGGCCGGCGCGCTGGTGGGGAACAGCCACGGCCGGGTGATCCGCATCGACGACTACCATGTGGACGTGGCGCCCGAGGGGTGGATGCTCCTGATCCGTAACCGCGACGTGCCCGGCGTGATCGGGCGGGTGGGCACGCTGCTCGGCGGGGCCGGGATCAACATCGGGAGCTACCACCAGGCCCGGCGCGCGGCACCGGGAAACGAGGCCCTCGCGGCGATCACCGTAGATCAGGCGCCGACCAACGGGCTCTTGGAGCAACTGACGCGGGCGCCCGACGTGCTGGCCGTGCGCCTGGCGTACTTCGGGGATTAGCTAGTCCGCCGCCTCTTGCTCGGGTGGCGGGGCCTCGTCGGCCAGCAGGCGGAAGGATTTCACAGCGCCCGTGAGGCGGTCGGAAGCCTCTGCCAGCTGGTTCGCCGACGAGGCGATCTCCTCGGTCGACGCGCTCTGTTGCTCGCTCGAGGCGGCGATCTCCTCGGCCGAAGCCACGAGGGTCTCGGTGCCATGCGCGACCGAGGTGAGACGCGCGCTGATTTCCTCGACGAGCGTCCGCATCTCGCCCGCCATCTTCGCGATCTCCCGGCTCCACACATCGTTCGCCTGCGCCTCCGCGGCCAGGGTCCCGAGCCCCTGGGCCGCCGTCTGGGCCGCTTCCCGAGCGACGCTGGCGCCTTCGGCGACCCGCGCCAGTCGATCGCGTGTCGCCTGCACCCGGGCGAGGACGCCGCGCATCGTGTCGGCCGTGTCGGTCGCCGCGGCGGCGGCAATCGAGGCGAGCTTCCGCACTTCGTCCGCCACGACGGCGAACCCGCGGCCCTGTGGGCCGGCCCGCGCCGCCTCGATAGCGGCATTGAGGGCGAGCATGTTCGTTTGCGTGGCCACTGCCTTGGCTTGCGCCACGAACTTCTGGATATCGGCCGAGGCCCGCGCCAGCGCGTCCGCTTCCGCGACGCCGCGGTCGACCTCTTCGGCGAGCTTCACCAGTTGCGCCGTGCTGTCGTCCAGCACCTGTTTGTTGCGGCGCGCCACGTCGGCCACGGTGGTGTTGCGCCGCACTGAATCGTCGGCCCCTGCGGCGAGGATCGTCGCGATTTCGAGGATCTTCGTGGCGTCGTCCGCAGCGGCGCGCACGAGTTGAGCCTGCTCTGCGGCGCGCCGGGTGAGATCCTGGCACGTCGCGGACATCTGCTCGGTCGATGCGCTCATTTGCTGCGTGGAGGCGGAGATCTCGGTCGCCATCGCCGCGGCCTCGTCCGCCGCCGTGCGGATCGCGCCCACGAGGCGACGCAGCGCCACGACCATCGTTTGCACGGAGGACAGCAGCTCGCCGACTTCCTCGCTCACGATCCCGGCCGTGCCGCCGACGACCGTCAAGTCCCCGCTCGCGACGCGGGCGGCGACGTCGCCCGCCGTGCGCACCGGCCCCGCGACGCGACGATTGAGCCAGCGCGCCAGCCCTAGCAAGGTCAGCACGGCGAGCGCAAACAGGGCAACGGCGCCTACCCACACATCGCGCTGCACGGCGCGCGCGGCGGCATACGCGAAGATGGTGGGCTCGCGAAACAGCACCCAGTAGTACGCGGCGTTCGCGGGGAAGCGCCCCCGGGCCACGGGCGCCGAGACCACGAGCTCCGGGCCGCGCGGGGTTTGGAGGATCGCGCGCGCCGGCCGGTCGGGATCGAACAGCGCTTGGTCCTGGGGGACGACCCGTAACTCCGGCTGGGCGGGGCCGAACAACAGCGCCCCGCGCTTGTCCACGAGTTGCACGTAGGCGCTATCGCCGAGATCGATCCCGGTGAGCAGCGCCCTGGCGCGGTCGAGCGGGTAGACGCCCTCGAGGGCTCCCACGGGGCGAGCGCCCGCCGCCACGCGGAGCCCCACGGCGTAGCGCACGGTCGCCGCCCGCGTCGCGGAGTCGATCGCGGGCTCGCTTTCCCCCACGCCGGTCCGCATCGCCGCCTGCCACAGGGGGTCGTCCCCGTGCCGCAACCGATCGGGCACGCCGGAGGCCGTGACGACGAGCCCGTGGCGTTCCATGACCGCGACGTCGATGAATTCCGACTGCGCGGTATAGCCCCGGAGGTAGCGGGCGAGGTCGGGGTCGCCGAGCTGGCGTGACGTGGCGAACATCCGGTCGAGCTCCGGCGGGGGCAGCTTGTCGAGCCGACGAGCGACGACGCCGTTCCCCGCGTCGAGAGCCGCGCGGATCACGGCGGGGTGGGTGGCGAGCCGGTCGGCTTCCCCGTGGCGCTCGCGGACATAGTGCGCCACGAGCGCCGCGGCGCGACCCGCCACCTCGACCCCGCGCTGATCGGCGAGCTGCTCCAGCGCCCCGGTCGCCGCCCGGCCGGCGAGGGATGCGAGCAGCAGCACCCCGACGAGCGCGACCCCGCCGGCCCAGAACGTGTAGCGCCGCAGCAGGTCCCTGAGGGTCGAGGCCATGAGTCGTGGCGCAAGCTACGCCGGGTTTCGTGGGGGAGCAAGTCTGTGTAATTTCAGATACTTATGTCGCCCGTCCCCGCCTACGACCCACAGGCCATCGAGGCCAAATGGCAGGACCGCTGGGCGCGCGCGCACACCAACGAGCCCGATCTCGACCGGCCGCGCCAGCCCTTCTACAACCTCATGATGTTCCCCTACCCCTCGGCCGAGGGGCTGCACGTGGGGAACATGTTCGCCTTCACCGGCGCGGACATCTACGGGCGCTTCAAACGGCTCCAGGGCTACGACGTGTTCGAGCCGATCGGGTTCGACGCCTTCGGGATCCACTCGGAGAACTACGCACTGGCGGTGGGCACCCATCCGGCGAAGTTGATCCCCCGCAACATCGACACCTTCCGCCGGCAGCTGCGCCGCTTTGGGGGGATGTTCGACTGGCGCCACGAGCTGTCCACGACCGATCCCCGCTACTACAAGTGGACCCAGTGGATCTTCCTCCAGCTGTTCCACGCGGGCCTCGCCTTCCGCAAGAAGGCGGCGGTGAATTGGTGTCCCAAGGACATGAGCGTCGTGGCCAACGAGCAGGTGATCAACGGCTACTGCGAGCGCCACCCCGACACGAAGGTCGAGCAGCGCTTCCTCGAGCAGTGGTTCTTCGCCATCACGCGCTATGCCGACCGGCTGCTCGCCAACCTCGACCGGCTCGACTGGTCGGACTCGACCCGGACGCTGCAGCGCAACTGGATCGGGCGGAGCGACGGCGCCGAGCTGGTGTTCGAGACCCCCGCCGGTGCGCGCGTCACCGCGTTTACGACGCGCCCCGACACGGTGTTCGGCGCGACGTACCTGGTGCTTGCGCCCGAGCATCCTCTCGTGGATGAGGTCACCGCCGAGGAACAGCGCCGCGCGGTGAACGCGTACCGGCGCGAGGTGGCGGCCAAGGACCTCGTGTCGCGCCGCGTCGGCGATAAGACGAAGACGGGCGTGTTCCTCGGCTCCTACGCTCGAAACCCGGCCACGGGGGAAGCGATTCCCATCTGGATCGCGGACTACGTGCTCATGGAGTACGGCAGCGGCGCGATCATGGCGGTGCCGGCGCACGACCGGCGCGATTACGAGTTCGCCACGAGCTTCCGGCTCCCGATCCGCCAGGTGGTGCGGAGCGACGAACCGCTCCCCAGCGTGTCCCCGGACGGGGTGCTGATGAACTCCGGCCGGTTCGACGGGCTCCCCTGCCGCGAGGCGCACGGCGCCATCGTCGCCTGGCTCCACACGCGCGGCCTCGGCGCTCCCAAAGTCCAATACCGGCTGCACGACTGGTGCATCTCGCGCCAGCGCTTCTGGGGGCCGCCGATCCCGATCATCTACTGCGATCGCTGCGGACCGGTGGGCGTGCCGGTCGAGGACCTCCCGGTCGTGCTGCCGCTGATCGAGGATTTCCGTCCCGACGCGAGCGGGGTGAGTCCGCTCGCGCGGCACCGGGAGTGGTACTACGTGCGCTGCCCCCAGTGCGGCGGCGAAGGGCGGCGCGAAACCGACGTGTCGGACACGTTCCTCGACTCGGCGTGGTACCATCTGCGCTACCCATCGACGGAATTCGACGACCGGCCCTGGGATCCCCAGCGCACCAAGACGTGGCTCCCCGTCACGAGCTACATCGGCGGCAACGAGCACGCGGTGCTCCACCTGCTCTACTCGCGGTTCATCACCATGGTGCTCCAGGAGCTGGGCCACGTGCATTTCGAGGAGCCGTTCCCCAAGCTCCGGGCCCACGGTCTGATCATCAAGGACGGCGCGAAGATGTCAAAGTCGCGCGGCAACGTGGTGATTCCCGATGCCGCCATCGGGACGTGGGGCGCCGACACGTTCCGCATGTACCTCATGTTCCTCGGCCCGTTCCAGGAGGGTGGGGACTTCCGCGAAGACGGCATCACGGGTATCCGGCGCTTCCTCGACAAGGTGTGGCCGCTCGCCCACCACGCCCGGGATGCGGGATCGCAGCCGCTCCCGCTCGCCGTCGCACGCAAGCTGCACCAGACGATCCGCAAGGTGACGGCCGATACCGAGGGTCTGGACTTCAACACCGCGATCGCGGCGATGATGGAGTACATCAACTTGGTGCGGGACGAGGGCGGCGTGGTCGGCCCGGAGGCCGTCGAGCCCTTGCTCGTGATGCTCGCCCCCTACGCGCCCCATCTCGCGGAGGAGTTATGGGCCGCGCTGGGCCACGGGGAGTCGATCTTCGGAGCGCGCTGGCCCGGTTATGACGCCCAACTCGCCGCAGCGGGAGACGTCGAGATCGTGGTGCAGGTGAACGGTAAGGTGCGCGGCCGGGTGACGGTGAGCCGTGGGGCCACCGAGGCGCACGTGCTCGAGCGAGCGCTGCAGGATGAATCGGTGCGGAAATTCGCGGACGGCAATACGGTCCGCAAGACCATCTACGTCCCGGATCGGCTTCTGAACCTGGTCCTCTAGGGCAACTTCCCGATCAGCACGCCGACCACGTAGCCAACCGCGGCGACGCCGAGCCCCACCACGAACATGTCGATCCCGCTGCGGATCACGCCGCGGCCGGTGAAGAAGCTCCGTGCGGCGCCGACCGCGAAATGGCACAGCATGGCGATCGAGAACGCGACCCACACGGCGGTGCGCCCGGTCAGCAGGAGGAACGGCGACACGGGGATGAACGCACCGACCGCCGTCGCGACACCGGTCACCCACCCCTCCTTCAGCGGCGTGGCGTGCGCCTCGCCGATCTTCAGCTCCTCGCGCACCTGCTCCCCCAGCGCTCGCTCCGGGTCGCGCATCACCTCCGCGGCCAACTGCCGCGCGATCCCCGGCTCGATCCCCTTCGCCTGGTAGACGAGCGCCAGCTCGTCTTGCTCGACCTCAGGCATCAGCCGGATTTCTTCCTTCTCCATCGCGATCTCGTGGGCGTACACCTCCAGCTCGCTCTGGGCGGCGAGATACCCCGACGCTCCCATGGAGAGCGCGTCGGCGATCGTCCCCGCGAGGCCCGAGAGCAGTACGATGTGCGGCGTGACCTCGGCCCCGATCACGCCCGCGACCAGACCGAAGTTCGCCGTCAACCCGTCGTTGAAGCCATAGACGACGTTGCGCAGGAAGCCACCAGACTCAGCCTTGTGCCACGGCTCGCTCGCCCGGCCGGCGAGGTCCGCCAGCGTCTCGGCGTGGGCCGCCGACTCCTTCGCGAGCCGGAGCGAGACCTCCCGGGCGTCGTCGAGCCGGGAGTGCGTGTGGAGATCCATGTACCCCTTGACCTCCTGCCCCTCCTCCCGCAGCAGCAGCGGTAGCAGGTAGCGGGGGCCGAAGCGGCGCCCGAACCACGCGCGCAGCCGCGCGTTCAGGGACGGCTGCGGCCGCCGAGGGGCGACGGGATGTCCGTGCTCGGCGAGGAGCTTGTCCCACAGCTGGGTGTGGCGCTCCTCCACGCCGGCGAGCTTGATGTAGACGTCCTTGCGGTGCGGGTCGGGCTCCTGGCCCGCCAGCACGAGGTAGAGATACGCCGCATCGAACTCGTCCTGACGGTGGTGGAGCCAGGTGCGCAGCGTCGCAGCGTCGGGGGCGGGCGTGGCAGCCGGGGCCGTCATGTCCAGGAAGATAGTTGCAACTTCCAAGATCGCAATCGGTTAGGCGATGGGGGCGCAACGGGTCGTGCGCCGCCTCCCGGTGGCGCCCGGCGCGCGACCGAGCGCGCCAGCGGCGCATCTAAGTTAGTAGGAGATGACCATCTCACTCGTCGTCCCCGACGTCCTGATCGCGCGCGCCCGCTCGGGCGATCTGGAGGCGTTGGAAGCGCTGTACCGGGCGTTCGAGACGCCCGTGTACAACCTCGCGCTCCGCATTCTGCGGAGCCCGGAGGATGCCGAGGACGTGCTGCAGGAGACGTTCCTCGAAGTGGTGAAGAGCATCGCGCGCTTCCGGGGCGAGGGGCACTTGTGGGGCTGGATCCGCCAGATCGCCGCGTCCAAGGCGCTGATGCGGGTACGCCGCAACCAGGTGCGGGAGACCGAGGAATTGCACGAGGAGGCGACGGCGCCGCGGGGCGCCGCCGGGACGGCCGTCGGGGCCGAAGTGGGAGCGGTCCCCGCGCGCATCGACCTGGAGCGGGCCTTCGAGCGGTTGAGCGACACGTCGCGCGCGGTGGTGTGGCTGCATGACGTCGAAGGGTACACGCACGAGGAGATCGCGGAGCAGATGGGCAAGACGGTGAGCTTCTCCAAGTCGCAGTTGGCGCGTGCGCATGCGCGGTTGCGGCGCCTGTTGGACCACGAGGGAACGGGACCATGATCCATTGCACCATGGACGACTTGCTGGCGTTACAGGCGGGTGACGCCGCCGTCTGGGCGCGACAGCACGTCGATGCCTGCGCGGCGTGCCGGGCGGAGCTCGAGGCGCTGTATCAGCGTGTCGCGCAGCTGAAGGCCCTGCCGGCGTTCCGGCCGGCGCGCGATCGCTGGCCCGCGGTCCGCGCGACGATCCTCGCCGAGCGGCGCCGCCGCCGTGGGCGCTGGGGGCTGTGGAGCCTCGCCGCGGCGGCCGCCCTCGCGGGACTCATCGTGCTGCGACCGATCTGGACCAATCGACTCGACGCCGCCGAACTGGAGCGGGTGAAACAGCAATCGGCGACCCTCGAGCAGGCGCTCGGTCGCTACGACCCGGACAGCCGGGTGACGAGTGGCCGGGCGGCGGTGCTCGCCGCGGCGTTGGAGGACCGGATTGCCCTGATCGACGGCGAGCTGGCAGGGCTCGGTGCCCGCGAGGACCAGAACCTGAACCTGTGGCGGCAGCGGGTGAACCTCATGGAACGCCTCATGAGGGTTCGCGTGGCCCGCGCGGCCTACGTAGGGCTGTGAGGCCCGGAGGAGATTCCTGATGCAAGCGCAGTGGCGTGTGATCCTGGCGGTGGCGCTGGCCGCGTGGCCGGTAGGTGTGGTGGCCCAGGGGGCGCCGCGCGCGCCGCGGCCGCCGCGGCCGCCACGGCCCGCCCGAGCTCCGGCGGCGTTCGCCTTTTCCTGGAGCGACAACCGCGGGCGCATCGGCGTGGTGGTGCGCACCGATGCCGACGCCGAGAGCGACAAACTCGGCGCGAAAATCGAAGGTGTGACCCCGGAGGGCCCGGCGGCGAAGGCGGGCCTCAAGGTGGGCGACGTCATCACCAAGTTCAACGGCACCGACTTGGCCGGGGTGAAGGCGGAGGCCGAGGAGGAGTCGGGGCCGGGGACCAAGCTCATCGCCCTGGCGCGCAAGCTCGAGCCCGGCGACACGGTCCAGGTGGAGTACCGGCGCGGCGGTGATACGAAGAAGGCCGCCCTCGTGGCCGAGGATCTGGGGGAAAGCGGGGGCATGGCCATGCCCATGCCCAGGATGGAGCTGCGCCAGGGCGACCGCGAACCCTTCACCGTGATGGCGATGCCCCGCATCGCGGGGCGCACCGCGTTCTGTTTTGGCGCCGACGCCTGGTGCGCCGTCGAGTTCGTGAGCTTGAATCCCGACCTCGGCGAATATTTCGGTGCGAAGGAGGGGATCTTGGTCGTGAAGGCGCCGGGGGACTCGAGCCTGCCGCTCAGGAGCGGGGATGTGATCCTCGCCATCGGGGGCCGCAAACCGACGTCGCCATCGCACGCGATGCGGATCCTCCAGTCCTACGAGCAAGGCGAGACGGTCGCGATCGAGCTGATGCGCAAGCAGAAGCGGACCAGCGTGACCTGGAAGGTACCGGTACCGGGGCGCGAGGACCGCTTGCTGCGCGGGCACGAGGATCGTGAGGAGCCGAGCGGCTTCCGGTTGTTCCGACCCCAGGTGCGGCACTTGCAGCGCGCCTGAGGGGTCCGGGCTCCGTCTCATGCCACGGGGGCCGCGCGCCGCGCGGCCCCCGTGGTCGTCTCGCGGCGCCGGGCGCGCGCCTAGGCCACGCGGCGCGCCGGCAACACTTGATCGAAGGCGGCGAACTCGAACGGCTTGGGCACGCAGGGGCGGCCGGTCGACGTGAGGAAGGTGCGCACGCTGTCATCCACGAGCTGCCCGGTCGTGAAGATGACCCGCTCGGTGTAGGAGGGGTCGCGCGCCTTCAGCTCCCCGAACAGCTGCTCGCCCGAGAGGTCGGGCATCCGCATGTCGATGATCACCGCGTCGAAGGCGTCCTCGCGCA
Source organism: Gemmatimonadales bacterium (assembly GCA_036270795.1). Classification (GTDB taxonomy): domain Bacteria; phylum Gemmatimonadota; class Gemmatimonadetes; order Gemmatimonadales; family GWC2-71-9; genus AG41. The sequence goes on from DATBBW010000036.1 coordinate 9,990, forward strand.
TCCGGGCGAGGGCTTCCTTGCCACTGGCGGTCGTCTCCACCTCATGGCCGCGGCTCGACAGGTAGCGCTGCAACGCCACCCGGACCGACGCCTCGTCGTCCACCACCAGAATGTGCAGCCGGTCGGTCACCTGGGCGGCCGTGGGCGGGATGGGTGATTCGCCGCTGGCGCGCGCCCGCACCATCGGCAGCTCGAGCACGAACCGCGCGCCGCCCTGCGGGGCGTTCTCGGCCCAGATGCGACCCTCGTGCTCGCGCACGATGCCGAGCGAGATCGAGAGGCCGAGCCCGGTCCCCGAGCCCGTGGGCTTCGTGGTGAAGAAGGGGTTGAAGATGCGCTCCAGGAGGTTGGACGGAATCCCGGGCCCGGAGTCCTCCACTTCGATGCGGATGCCCTCGCCGGTGCGGCGGGTGCGCACGATGAGCCGTTGCTTGTCGCGCTCGGACCGCTCCATGGCCTGCTCGGCGTTCGTGATGACGTTCAGGAACACCTGCTGCAGCTGATGGGCGTCCGCCATCGTCTCGGGGACCTCCTCGTCATAGTCGCGCTCGACGTCGATGCCGCGCACCCGCAGCTCGTAGCCCCGGAGCTCGAGCGTGTCGTCGAGCACCTGGTTCACGGCGGTGGGGGTGCGCTCCGGCTTGTGCTGGCGCGCGAAGGTGAGGAGGTTCTGCACGATGCGCGAGGCGCGCCGCGCTTCGGCGTAGATCATCTCCGCCGCCGTTCGCTGGTCGGGCGGGAAGCGCTTCTCGGAGAGGAGGAGCTGGGCGAACGCCGAGATGCCGGCCAGCGGGTTGTTGAGCTCGTGGGCCACGCCCGACACGAGCTGGCCGATCGCCGACATTTTCTCCGACTGGATGAGCTGCTCCTGGAGCATCTTCTGGTCGGTGACGTCGCGGATGACGCAGAGGACTTCTTCGTCGAGCTGCGGCGTCGAATACGTGACCTGAATCGTCCGGACGTCGCCATCCTTGCGATAGAAGTTCGTTTCGAACAACCCCGTCTCGCCGGCGAGCGCCTTCTGGAAGTGGCCCAGGGCCTTGGGGAGCTCGTCGTCGGGAAGCAGCGGCGCGAACCACAGGCCCACCAACTCCTCGCGGCGGTAGCCCGAGATGATCTCGGCGGCGTGGTTGAAGGTGGTGAAGCGGCCGTTGGCGTCGAGCGTGACGATGGCGTCGGACGCCGACTCGAACAAGTTGCGGTAGCGGGCCTCCGAGCGCGCCAGTGTCTCCTGCGCCCGTTTCTGCTCGGTGATGTCGCGCAGGGTCGCCACGGTCCCGACGAGCTCGCCTTCGACGACCAGCGGCGTCGTCGACACCGCGACCACCCGTTCGTCGCCCGTCGTGCTTACGATTTTCGTTTCGTAGTGCTGCTCTTGACCTTCGAACGCGCGGTGCTCGCGCTCCGCCACGTGCTCGCGCTCGGCGGTGGCGACCAGGGCGTCGATCGGGGTGCCGGGGAGGTCTTCGAGCGGTCGGCCGAACAGCTCGGCCGCGGCGCGGTTGGCGGACAGCACCTCGCGGTCGCGGCCGGTGACCACCACGGCGTCGGCCAGGGCCGCCACGATTTCGGCCGCCCCGCGCAGCGGGTCGAAGGCCGGGGGCTTGGGCGCCGCCTTGGGCGAGGCGGGGGGACGCAGTCCTCGCGAGGGCGAAGCGCCCCGGCTCTTACTCATGAATCGTAGCAGACCACCATGGCGTCCTTCATCAGCGCCAGACTGTGCGACGCCGCCTCGGTCACCGCCCGCGGCGTCTCGCCGCGCGCCACGCAGTTCTTGATGATTTCGAGGGCGTGAATGGGATGCTCGTCGTCGTACTTGGCGTGCTCCTCCAACCACCAGCGCCCGCGGGGCCCGATCTTCTCGTTCTTCGCGAGCCCGCGCAGCGCCTTCTCGGAGATCTTCTGCGCGACACCCTCCACCGCGTAATTCGTGGCCGACACTGCGGCCCCGAACGCCGCCCCCCGACACATCTCGGTCAGGTAGCCGTGGAACGCCTGGACCTCGGGATGCATCGGCTCCGGCGTCTGGAAGCGTGCCTTGGGAACACTAAAGCCGTCCCCCATGGCGCGCCACATCGCGTCGTGCCGCCGCTCCACCCGGATGTTGTCGCGGAAGAACGCCTTGCCGTCCTCGGGCGAGCGGTCCAGCAGCAGCTGGAGCCACTGGGGGAAGTCGCGGATGATGGGATAGAACGCCACGAGGAAGTTCTGGATCCGGCCGTCCAGGAGTTGATTCTCGGACGCATGGACGATGACGGGCGTGTCGAGAATCGCCTCACGGCTCGGGTCGAGGGCGCCATCGAGGTCGGCCACCCAGGGTGGGTGGGGCGTCACCTGCACGGCCATCGGGTCTCCTTCTAGGGCACTTGGAAATGATTGGTACACCATGGGTTGGCGCGGGCTCAAATGTACCGGTACGGCCCGGGCACACAAGCGTTCCGGCGCCGACAATGTGGGCACACCATGACCCGAGCCGCTGTGAGGCCTATTACCCCGCTTGACACGATATATCGTGAGATAATATCTTGACGTAACAACGTCGCACCTGAATCCAGGAGGGTATCGTATGAGTCGACATTTCGGCTGGGACCCGTTCGGGTTCGCCTTCGGACCGCGCGGCGGATTCTGGCGCGGCGCCCGGCGCGGGCGCGGGCAATGGTTCGAATCGGGCGACATGCGCTACGTGATTTTGAAGCTGCTCGAGGACAAGCCCCGCCACGGCTACGAGGTGATGAAGGCGCTGGAGGAGCAGTTGCGGGGGTGCTATTCGCCCTCACCCGGCACTGTCTACCCCACGCTCCAACTGCTCGAAGACGAGGGGCTCGTGGTCGCGAAGGATGTGGGTGGCAAGAAGGTGTACGAGGTCACGGACGCGGGGCGCAAGTTCCTTGAGGAGCATCGCGACGTGGTGGACGACATCTTTGAGCGCGTGCGCGACACGGTCGACCGCGCGCTCGGCGGCGCCATGGCCGACGTGAACCGCGCGGTGGGCCGGCTCATGAAGGCGGTGTACCGCGCCGGATGGCGGGCCCGCGAGGACGCCACCCGCCAGCGCTTGGTCGAGATCCTCACTCGCGCGGTCGCCGAGATCGAGAGCATCCCGAGCTAGTCGCCCGGGCCCGGTCGGGCCGGCCCGGAGCGCCGGGCCGCTCAGCGCTGACGCGCGCGGCCGTGTCGCTCGCCGAGCTCCTGGAGCGCGCGGGCCACGTACACGCGCGTCATTTGCTTCCGCCAGGAGAGGTCGAAGTCCGTGTTGTCGAGCGGCTTGGCGGGGCGATACGCGGCGTCCGCCGCCCCCGCAATCGTCTCGTCGGACAGCGGCGCCCCCGCGAGCGTCGCGCCAGCCTCGGGAATCTCCTGGGGGCGGCTCGCGACGCCCCCCAGCACGATGCGCGCCTCGGCGACCCGGTCGCCGTCCCACCGGATCCACGCCGCCACGCCGAGCACCGGAAAGTCAAACGCGCCCCGGCGCCGCAGCTTGTGATACACGGCGTCGCTGCCGTCGGCGGCGGGGAGCCGCACTTCGGCGAGGATCTCGTCGGGCTGCTTCGTGAGATAGGCGATCCCGTCGTTGTGATAGAAGCGCGCCGCCGGCACCACTCGCTCGCCGGCCGGCCCGACGAGCAGGAACTCCGCGCCGAGCGCCACCATCACCGGCGCCAGATCCGAGGAGCTCACCGCCCAGCAGCGCGGTGAGGACGGCGCCACCCAGCAGATGTGGCCGTCCTTCTTGAGGCAGAAGTCGATCGCCTTGCGCCACTCGTAGGTCTGGTCGTAGTAGTTGCAGCGCGTGTCGAGGCACAGGTTCCCGCCGAGCGTCCCCATGTTGCGCAGTAGCGGCGTGCTCACGAGCCCGGCGGCCTGGGCGATCGCCGGGTAGCGCTGCCGCATGGCCGGCCGCGCGCTGAGCGCCGTCAACGTCGCACACGGCCCGAGCACGCGGTCGGCCAGCCGCCCGAGCTCCGCGATGCCGCCCAACGCCACGACCGTCGTTGGGGTCTGCTGGCGCCGTTTCATGTTGGGATACAAATCCGTCCCGCCCGCCACGAACATCCCGTTCGGGCCCGCGTCGGCTTTCATCGCCAGCGCCTGGGACAGCGTGCGCGGCTCGCGGTAGGTGAAGGCGGGGAGCCGGAGCATCAGGGCCGTCCCGGCACGACGTCGGGCCGCGCCGCGCTCCGCCGGCCGCGCGCGGTGCCCGCGGCCGGTGCGATCGCCGTGCCGTCACCGCCGTCCCACGGCGGGGGAACTCGCGTCGGCGCGGGCCAGGGGATGTCGGGGAAACTCGTCGGTCCGTACCGTGGCTCCTCGCCCTTGGCCTTGCGCCGCAGCGCCTTGAACACTTTTTCCGGGGTAATCGGCACCTCGTCGATGCGCACGCCGACGGCGTCGTACACGGCGTTCGCGACGGCGGGCATGACCGGGAGCAGCGGGCCCTGGCCGCACTCCTTCGCGCCGAACGGGCCGTTCGGGTCGGGATCCTCCACCACGTAGGTGATCACGTCGCACATTTCGAGTGTGGTGGGACTCTTGTACTCGAGCAGGCTCGGAATCTTGTGCACGACGTTGCGATTGCTGCGGTAGGCCATTTCCTCCATCAGCGCCTCGCCGAGGCCCATGTACACCGAGCCCTCGATCTGCCCCATCACGGCCGCCGCGTTGATCGAGCGGCCCACGTCGTGGGCGATCCAGATGCGGGGCACCTGCACCACGCCCGTCGCGGGATCGACGGCGACCTCGGCCACGGCCGCGCTGTAGGAATACGCGGGCGACGGCCCGACGCCGGCGCCGCGGTATTTCCCCGCCGCCGGCGCCGGGGTGTACGACCCCACCGTGCCCAGCGTGCCGTGGACCGCCTCGGCGAGCCGTACGGCCTCCGCAAACGGGAGTCCCTGCTCGGGGCGCTCGCCGTCGTACACCCGCCGATCCGCAAACGCGACGCGCTCCAGGGGGATGCCGAGGTGACGCGCCGCGTGCAGCGCGATGATGTCCCGCACCCGCTCCGCCGCCTGGATCGCGGCGTTGCCGCTCATGAGCGTGACGCGGCTCGAGTAGCTCCCGAGGTCGACCGGGGTGAGGTCCGTGTCGCCCGTGACGACGGCGATGTCGCGCACCTCGAGCCCAAGCACCTCGGCGACGAGGACGGCGAGAATCGAGTCCGAGCCCTGCCCGATCTCCGTGGAGCCGCAGAACACCGTCACGCCGCCCCCGCGGTCGCACTTCAGCTGCACGCCGGAGTGGGGCATCGCGTTCCAGTACACCGGCAACCCGGCGCCCGTGATGTAGGAGGAGCAGGCGAGCCCGACCCCCTGGCCGTAGGGCAGCTTGCGGAACTTCGCTTTCCACCCCGACCCGGCGACCACCTTCGCGATGCACGGCCCGAGCCCCATCGTGCCGATCTTGAGCCAGTTCGCCGTGAGCGAGTGGGGCGGGACGAGCTGCTGGAGTCGCAGCTCCGCGGGATCGCGCCCCAGTTGCTCCGCGAGCTTGTCGAGCTGGACTTCGAGGGCGAAGCGCGGTTGGGGCGTGCCGTGTCCCCGCTTGGGGCCGCAGGGCGGCTTGTTGGTGAACGCGCGCGCCCCCTGGAACCGGTAGCGCGGCAGGTGGTAGGTCACCGTCTGGAGGGCCCCCGTATAGTAGGTGCTCGCGACGCCATACGACCCGTAGGCGCCCCCGTCGAGCAGCGACTTGAAGTGCATCCCGGTGAGCGTGCCGTCCTGCTTCACGCCCGTCTTGACCCACATCAGCGTGGGGTGGCGCCCGCGGTGGCAGTAGAACACCTCTTCACGGGTCAGCGTGATCTTCACCGGGCGGCCCGTCACCATGGCGAGCTTGGCGACGACGAGCTCATGGCTGAACGGATCGCTCTTCCCGCCGAAGCCGCCGCCGTTGGGGGTGGCGATCACGCGGATCTGCGCGGGCGCGAGCTCGAGCACCTGGGCGAGCGCGCGGTGCACGTAGTGGGGCGTCTGGGTCGAGGTCCAGAGGGTGAGCTTGCCGTCGGGCGACCAGTCCGCGAGGGCGGCGTGCTGTTCCATCGGCAGGTGGGTGCTGCCCTCGAAGAACATCAGGTCTTCGCGCACCACATCGGCCGCCGCGAACCCCGCCTCCACGTCGCCGAACTCGAGGTCGATGAGCTTGTGGAGGTTGCCGCTGTCGGCGTAGGGGTGGATCTGAGGCTCGGGGTGGCGCACGGCGTCGACGGCGTCGGTCACGGCCCGAAGCGGCTGGTAGTCGACCGCGATCAGGTCGAGCGCGGCGGTGGCGATGTCCTCGCTCACGGCGGCGACCGCCGCGACGGGGTCCCCTACGAAGCGCGCCGTGTCGAGGGCCAACGCGTGCTCGTCCTGGCTCACGGGCAGGATCCCAAAGGGGATCGGCAGGTCCTGCCCGGTGAGGACGGCCTGCACGCCCGGAAGGGCTCGGGCCGGTGCGGTGTCGATGCGCCCGAGGCGCGCATGGGGATGGGGGCTACGCAACAGGCGGGCGTACAGCATCCGCGGGAGCGCCAAGTCGTCGGCGAACTTCGTGGCGCCCGTCACCTTGGCGGCGGCGTCCACCTTGCGGTGGGCCTTGCCCACGAGGCGCAGGGGGCGCCGGTCAGTGGCCATACAGCGCTTCCACACGGGGCGTCGCCGCTTCGCCCCGCAGGCGGGCGGCGGCGAGCTCGACCGCCTCGTAAATCTTGATGTAGCCGGTACAGCGACACAGGTTGCCCGCCAGCGCCTGCTTGATTTCGTCGCGGGTGGGTCGGGGGTTCGTGGCGAGCAACGCCTCGGCGGTAAGCAAGAACGCGGGCGTGCAGTAGCCGCATTGCGCCGCGCCGAAGTCGGCGAAGGCCGCCTGCAGCGGATGCAGCGTCCCGCCGGGCGCCATCCCTTCCACGGTCTTCACCTGGTGGGCTGCGCACGCGAGCCCGAGCACGAGGCAGGACAGCACCGGCGTGCCGTCGAGCAGCACGGTGCAGGTGCCGCACTCGCCGAGCTCGCACCCGTGCTTCGTGCCCGTGAGGCCGAGGTCTTCGCGCAGGACCTCGAGGAGCGTCTTGTGCGGCGCGAAGGCGACCTCGACGGACTCGCCGTTCAGCTCGAAGGCGATGTGCGCTTTCGCGGTGGCCATGGTGCGAAACGTAATCTTGGGAACCCGTATGCGGGGCGCCAGCGTGCAGCCGCGCGGACCCCTGAGTGCAACGGTGCTGGGGCGCCGCCCTGCGCGGCGCGCCGCGCCGCCGTCTAGCCCACGACCTGCTTGCCCGGCGCGTCGAACCCCTTGCGAGTCATCTCGCCCCACGCGTGGCGGCGGGTCCACAAGCCGAGGAACGCCTTGAGCCGCCACCACACCGTCAGCTGCCGATACCCGAACGTCTCGAACGTGGCGTAACCCAGCAGTCGCACCAGGTCGCCGACCCGCCCATAGCGGCGGAAGCTCACCTCCTCCAAGACGACGGCCCAGAGCGACAGCAGCATGCCGTAGCCCCACGCCACGAGCAGGAACAGCAAGGCGAACGGGAGGTCGATGGCGTGGAGGGCGACACCGAGCAGGGTGCCGACGTAGCCCCCCACCTCGACCACGGGCGCGAGCATCTCGCCGAACGTGAAGAAGGGCATGGCGAGCAACCCCACCCGGCCGTACCGGGGGTTGAACAGCATCCCCTTGTACAGCCACATCGCTGCGATCAGCCCGCGATGCCACCGCTCCCGCTGGCGGGACAGGATGCGGGCCGACTCCGGTACCTCCGTCCACGCCACGGGGTCGGGGACGAAGGGGATGACGTAATCAATCTTGCGCTGCCGCAAGTAGCGGTGGAGTCGCACCACGAGGTCCAGGTCCTCCACGACGCTCGTGGTCCGGTAGCCCCCGATGGCGTGCAGATACTCCTTGCGGAACAATCCGAACGCGCCCGAGATGATGAGGCTCCCGCCCAGCCGGTTCCAGCCGAGGCGCCCGAACAGGAAGGCGCGCAAGTACTCGACGACCTGGATGCCCGGAAGGAAGCGGCGCGGGACGCGGGCGTCGGTGACGCGGCCGTCCTTCACCGTACAGCCGTTCGCGACCCGGATGGTGCCCCCGACGGCGGCGATGCGGCGGCCCAATAAGAATGGCCGGGTGAGCCGCAGCAGGGCGTCGGGCTCGATCAGCGTGTCCGCGTCCACGGCGATCACGAGGGGGAACCGGCTCGCATTGATGGCGGCGTTCAGCGAGTCCGCCTTGCCGCCATTCTCCTTGTCGACGACGAGCAACCGGGTGCGTGTGCGGGAGCGGTACACGCCGCGCAGCGGCTTGGTCGGCAGCGTTTCGGGGTAGGTGCGCGGCACTTCGTACAGGTCGAACGCCTGCCGGAGTTGGTCCAGGGTGGCGTCCTTGGAGCCGTCGTTCACGACGACGACCTCGAAGGTGCGGTACTCGAGCGTGAGGATTGCCGTGACGCTGGCCTCGATGGTGGCGCTTTCGTTGTGCGCCGGCACGAGAATCGAGATCGGCGGGAGGGCGTCGCTCTGCATCAGGCGCTGGAAGTCCTCGTCTTCGGCCAGACGGGTCTGCGCCCAGACCTCCGGAATCGAGAGCACGAGCAGCAGGGCGTAAAACGAGTTGAGCCCCAGGAAGTAGACCAGGATGGCGATGTTGATGTCATGGAGCACCCCGTTCACGCGGCGTACTCCATGAGGGCCTGGGCCGACAGGCCGAGGACGAGGCGTGCCAGGTCGCGGGACGCGGCGTCGGGACCGACCTCCGCTTGCAGCAGCGCGTTGCGACCGGGGGCCCCGAACCGGGCGAGCGCGAGGCCGGCGCGCAGCCGCACCCACCACTCAGCGTCCTGCAGCGCCGCGCGCACGAGCGGCAGCGTGGTGGGATCGGCGATCATGCCGAGCGAGCGGACCGCTTGGGCCCGCACCGGCCAGCTCTCGTCCTGGACGAGGCAGCCGAGGGCCGCGACCGACTCCGCATGGGGAAACTTGCCGAGCGCGCGCGCCACCTGGGTGCGGACCTCCGCGTCGCGATGGGTGGCGAGCGTCGTGAACCCGGCGCGCAGCACCGGCTCATGGAGGCGCCCGGCGAATTCGATGATGCGTGACAGCCGGGGGTCGTCCAGCCGCCGGAACAGCTGCAACAGGTGCCGCACCACGGCCGGGCGGGCGCGCTTCAAGACGCTGGCGTAGTACGCCTGGACCGTGGGGCCGAGGAACGGCAGTTGGTCGAGCGCCGCGGCCACGAGCACGGGACTGCCCACGCGCTCGAGCGTCGTGGCGGCCGCGAGCTGGACGGCGGGATGGGTGTCGCGCAACAGCCGGAGTACACGCCCGATGTCGTGCTGGGTCGCGGCCAGCGACAGGAAGCGGGCGCATTCCAGCCGCTTCCACCACCGCGCCGAGCGGCTGTTGGCGCGCACCAGCCGCGGCCACCACTGGTGCTCCAGGGCGCGCGACAGCTCCTGCCAACGCTCGCTCGCCACGCGGGCGGACCAGGTCACCAACGCTTCGATGGCGAGCGACGCCGGCAGGCGCGCGAGCGCCCGCAGGACGTCGTCGGAGCCGCACTGGCCGAGCGTCCAGCGCTGCATCACCACGTCGAGCTCGGCGCGCCGCGGGGTCAGCACGGCACTGCGGCGCCGCCGGATCCAGCGATGCACGATGATCAGCACGATCAAACCGACGAGCACCGCGCCCTGCCCCAGGGCCACGATCACGAGTAACTGACGACTCGTCATCGCCCCACCCAGCGCTTGATCTTCTCGAGGGCCACCCGCAGGCTGATCGGCTTCACCAAGTAGTCGAGGGCGCCCGCTTCGAGGCCGCGCAGTTGCTCGTCCTCGGTGCCATGCACGGTCGTGAAGACCACGCGATAGATCCCGGGGCGCTCCCGCTGGAGCGCCTCGAAGATCGTATACCCGTCGAGCGCCGGTAGGTCGACGTCCAGTAAGAGGAGGGGATGGGTGCCACCCACGTCGAGCGCGAGCAGCTCGCGCAAGGCGTCGCGCCCATTGCGATACGCCGCGAAGTGGTAGCCGCGGGAGTGGAGCCCGTACTGCAGCAGCTCGGCGAGCGCGGCGTCGTCTTCCACAAAGATGATCTCGGGCACGTCGGGCGCCGGGGCCGCCTCAGGGGCGGCTGTGGCGGGCGCTGCTGCGGTGGGGAGGGGCGGATTGGCTTCAGCCGCCGCGGCGCTCGACACCGCAGCGGGCGTGGTGGGGGTGGTCGGGGATGTCTCGGCTGGGGGGGCTTCGGGGGCGACGCTCCGGACGCTGTTCGGGTCAGCCGGCGGCAGTACCGCCGCCGGCTCCGGTGTGGAGGGCGGCGGTGGGGAGGTTGGATGGGTCACCTCGGAGTCGGCCAGAGGGGCGGAGGGCTTGCCTGGGGCGAGCCGCTCGGGGGCGAGCGGAGCCGGCCCGGGCGGACGCGCCACGGGTGCCGGTGCCTCTTCGCGGGGGCCGCGGCTGGTGCTGTGGGCCGTGGGGCGCGCGACGGGCGGCACAGGCAGGCCCGGCCGGTCGGGTCGCGTGGGAACGGGCCGTGGCCCCGGTGGTCGGTGAGCGGGCGGCGACGGCGATGCCGGTCGGCGCCCTACCTCGAGGGGGCGCCCTGACGGGCCGGTGGGGGGCGTGCGCGGGGCGCTCGCCGGAGGGCCGGCGCCCGGACGCGGGGGCGGTCCCACGCGCGGCAAGGGCCGGACCGTGGGCGGCGCCACCGCCGGGGGTCGCTCGAGCTCGAGCCCGAGCATCCCGGCGAGCCGCGTGACGAACCAGCCGGCGAGCGAGCCGCGATCGACTTCGGTGTCGGCGGGCCGGGCCGCCCAATCCTTGACCGTCGCCTCCATACCGGCCGCGAGGCGGGACGCCTCCATAAAGCCGTAGGAGCCGGCGGAGCCGTGGATCTTGTGGGCCTCGCGCAATAGCGTGGCGAGCGCCTCCGGGTCATTGCTTACCGCGGTCAGCCGCTCTGCGATCCGAGTCAGCGCGCCGAGCTGTCCGCGCATGTTCTCGAGGTACTCCTCTCGCAGTTCCGGAGGGAGGTCCGGGGGCGTGGCGTCGCCGGCCATGTACCAAGATGGGGAACCGTCTCAAGAATGCCATAGCACCAGCGTCATTTGCGCCCCGCATCTCGGGCGAGATATTGCTGGGGACGTGCGAGACGGAGGGTGGCGAGATGAGGCGAGCGGTCGACGACGGCAATGCATGGGGGCTGACCACGACCGCCCGGGAAGGAACGGAGGCTCGCGCGTGAGTGGGCCCGCCGACCTCGACGCCGTCGGTCTCTGCCTCGCGTGCCGGTGGATGCGGGTCGTCACGAACCGCCGGGGCTCGCGCTTCTTCCGCTGCACCCGCGCGGACACGGATGTGCGTTTCGCGCGCTACCCGGCGCTGCCCGTGCTGCACTGCATCGGGTACGAGCCGGCGGCGCCGAGCCCGTCTCCTCCGACGCCTGATGACGGCGCGGCGGGTCCAGCGGGCCCGCACCGGCCGGCGTAACTCGGCCTCGCACAGCCACCTATGCCGCGTTCCCCGGCCGGCCCATTGCGCCGGCGGGGCGACTTTCCCACTTTGGGTCCCGCATTCCCCCACCACCAGAGTCGTGAGGTGCCTGTGGCTCAGCCACGTCCGCTGGAGCGCGCCAAGTTGTTCTTCTTCCGCAACTTCGAGCGGATCTTCGTGGTCCTCCTCGTCCTCGCGATCCTCGGGATCCACGGCCTGGTGGAGCAGAAGTTCGCGTTTCTCAGCTTCTACTATCTCCCGATGATCCTCGCCGGCTTCTACGGCGGGCGGCGCTTCGCGGTCATGGCCGGCGTGTTGGTGGTTGCGCTCGTGTTCTACTACCAATACGTGCAGGGCCTGGACATGCTACCGGGCTTCTACGGCGGCGCGCTGCTCGCGCTGGTGCCCTGGGCCGGGTTCCTCATTCTGACGGGATACGTGGTAGGCGGGTTGGCCGAGCAGCGGGAGGCACGACTGGCTGACGTGAAGAACGCCTACCTGGCGACGCTCGAGCTGTTGACCTATCACATCGAGTCCACCGAGCGCCATCAGCTGGGCCATTCGAACCGGGTGGCAGAAGTCGCGGCGGCGATCGCGCGGGAGCTCGGGCTCTCTTCCGACGACGTGGAGAATCTGCGCGTCGCGGCGTTGCTGCACGAGGTCGGGACCCGCGACCAGCGGTTGCTCCGGCTCCTATCGCGCTCGGTCACCGACTCCTCGGTCACGGTGGCGCGCGCGATGCGCGGTGCCGCCGAGATCATCGCGGAGTACGGCCACTACTACGAAATCGTGGGCGAGGATTGGGACATCGAGGCGCTGCCGATCCCGCTCACGGTTAAGATCCTCGCGGTCGCCGACGCGTTCGAGACGCTGCAGATGGCGACACCGGTACGGGCGGCGTTTCCGAAGTGGAGCGCGCTCGAGGAGGTCGAAAAAGGCGCCGGAAAGACGTTCGCGAAGGACGCCGTCCACGCGCTGCGCACGGTCGCCGGTCGGCCCGAGGTCGCCGGCGCCACCGCGGAGTTGAAGGTCGTCTAGCCTTCGCGGGGCTCGCGGCGTCCGCTCGCGACGCCGCCCGCGACGCCCACGCCGAACGCTACGGCCGTCCCGACCGTGACGATGGGGAGCGCGGCGATCGGGAGCGCGACCGCCGTGGCCGCGAGCCCGGCGAGGAGCGGCGCCGCGGGAGCGCGCACCGCGTCGACGAACCGCAGCCGGCGCCGCACGAAATTCCGGGCGGCGACGAAGCCCCCACCCAGCGCCGCCGCTCCGATCAGCAGTCCGACGATCACGCGCCCCTCCTTTTCTGTCGCCTTACGCAGTGTGGGGTGCGAGGGTTTCCGCGCGCCCGCCCGACCGGCCTTCGGCCCTGCGGGCGCCGCTCCTACCAGCGGATCGCCGCGCTCGCCCAGGTGAACCCCGACCCGAACGCCGTGAGCATCAGCAGATCGCCCCGCGCCAAGCGGCGCTCGGCCAGCGCCTCGGTGAGGGCGATCGGGATCGAGGCGGCGGTCGTGTTGCCATACTTCTGAATGTTGTTGTACACCTGGTCGTCGCGTAGCCCGAGCCGCTTCTGCACCATCTCCGAGATCCGCAGGTTCGCCTGGTGGGGGACGAGCAGCTTGATGTCCGACGGGCATAAGCCGTTGGCCTGGAGCGCGGCCTGCACGGCGGCCGGCATCTTCTCGCTCGCGTGCTTGAAGACTTCGCGGCCCTCCATCTGGATTTTCGCCTTGCCGGCGGCCACGAGCTCCGGGCTGATCCAGGGGTAGTGCGCCACGCCGGGGCCGTCCATCCACAGCTTCTCGGCGTGCGTCCCGTCAGCGAACAGGTGCGTCGACAGCACGCCGCGCGCCGGGTCGTCGGTCGGCCCGAGGATGGCGACGCCGGCTCCGTCGCCGAACAGCACCGCCGTGTCGCGCCCGCTGCTGGAGCAGTCGAGGCCCGGCGATTGGACCTCCGCGCCCACGAGGAGCACGCGGCGGTACTGCCCGATGCGGATCCAGGCGTCTGCGACCGCCAAGCCGTAGATGAACCCGCTGCACTGGTCGCGCACGTCGAGGGCCGGAAGCCCGGCGAGCCCGAGCTGGCGTTGCAGGAACACGCCGTTGCCGGGAAAGTAGTGGTCGGCGCTCGTGGTGCAGAAGATGATGCAATCGAGGTCGCGCGCGGTGAGGCTGGCGTCGGCGAGCGCGGTTCGGGTCGCCTGGTAGGCCAGGTCGGTGCACGTCTCGCCCGGTGTGATCCAGTGGCGGGTCTTGATGCCGCTGCGCTGCGTGATCCACTCGTCGGAGGTGTCCATGCGCGTCGCCAGCTCGTCGTTGGTGACGATGCGCTCGGGGACGTGGAACCCGATCGCGATGAACTCGGTGCGGGGCATCGACCTTCTTTCCTTGCGGGAAAACGGCGCAGGGGGAAGATTTCGCCCCCGACCCGCCAAAGCAAGGGAGTCATGGATCTGACGGTGAGCCGCGCGCAGTTTGAGGCGGTCGGCGGCGCGCGGCACCTGCCCGACGTGTTGCGCCAAGCGCTGACTGGCGCGACGCGCACCGCGGACGGGTACGTGCTCCACCTCACCTACGAGGAGGCGACCGCGCTGAACGAGTTATGCGCCTGGAACGTGCATACCGATGCGCGCGGCATCGTCACGCCGGAGTCGCAGGTGTTCGACGAGCTGGTGAAGGCGATCCTCACCCACCCGGATTTCTAAGAGGTCCTGTGAGAGGCGAGGTCCTATGAGAGGCCTGCGACTGCTGGCGCTCTGCTGTGTCCTCGCCGCCCCTGCGGCGGCGCAGAAGCGCGGCCTGACGATTGACGATCTCCTCGCCCTCAAGGCCGTGGGCGATCCGCAGCTCTCTCCCGACGGCAAATGGGTGGCCTACACGGTCACGGCGACGTCGCTCCCGGACAACCGCGGCACAACGCGCGTGTGGCTCGTCGAGGTGGCGACGGGCCAGGCCCGCGAACTCACCGCGGGGCCGGGCTCCGACCGGCAGCCGCGCTGGGCTCCAGACGGCAAGTTGCTCGCCTTCGTCGCCACGCGGCAACACGGGCCACAGCTCTGGGTGCTCCCGATCGAGGGCGGCGAAGCCCGCCGGGTGACGGATCTCCCCGACGGCGTGGCCGACCCGGTGTGGTTCCCCGACGGGAAGCACCTTCTCGTCACCAGCGACATCAAGTGGCCCGCCCAACAGGAGATCGACCGCCGCAATGGGGACTATCCGACCGACGCGCGGCTGTGGACCGAGCTGCTGTGGCGTCACTGGGACGAGTGGCGGGCCGGGAAGCGGCAACATCTGTTCCGCGTGACGCTCGTCGACAACCGCGCGGCAGACATCACGCCGGTCGACCACGACGTGCCCACGATCGCGACGAGCGGCGACGGCGACGTCGCCGTGGCCCCGGAGGGGCAGGAGATCGCCGTGGCGCTGCACGGCGATTCCACCGTCGCGGACAACACCAACGTCGACATCTATGTGATGGGCCCGGAGGGCTCGGGCATGCGCCCCCTCACCACCAACCGCGGCGCCGATAACACGCCGCGCTACTCCCCGGACGGGCGTTACCTGGCGTATCTGTCGATGCAGCGGCCGGGATTCGAGGCCGACCGTCAACGGCTGCTGGTGCTGCGGCGCCACGACGGCACGACGGCACGGGGCGAGGCCACGGACCTCACGGCAGGCTGGACGCTCTCCGTCAGCTCCTACACCTGGTGCCCGGATTCCCAGTGCCTCTATGCCGTGGTCGAGGAGCGCGGGCGGGAGAACCTCCAGCGCATCGACCTCGCGTCGGGGCGACACACCCTCGTTCGGACGGGCGGCGTCAACACGGGCGTCAACGTCATGCCCGATAGCAAAGGGGTCGTGTACCTGCACCAGAGCGCCACCGCGCCCGCCGAGGTGTGGATCGGCGAGCGGCCGCTCACGCACCACACCGACTCCCTCCTGGGGTCGCTCGCCCTCCCATCGCTCGAGGAGTATGGCTTCGTGGGCGCGCTGGGTGACTCGGTGCACGGTTGGATCCTCAAACCCCCGGGATTCACTCCGGCGCGCCGCTACCCGCTCGTCTATCTCCTGCACGGCGGGCCGCAGGGCGCCTGGGACGATAGCTGGCACGCGCGCTGGAACTACCAGATGTTCGCCGCGCGCGGCTACGTGGTCGCGGCGGTGAACTTTCACGGCTCGACCGGCTACGGGCAGAAGTTCACCGACGCCATCTCGCAACACTGGGGCGATTACCCCTTCGAGGACCTCATGAAGGGGCTAGACGTCGTGGCGCGGCTCCCCTACGTCGATTCCACGCGGATGGGCGCCGCCGGCGCGTCGTACGGCGGCTATATGGTCTACTGGCTCGCGGGGCACACCACCCGGTTCAAGGTGCTGGTGGCGCACGACGGCGTGTTCCACCCGACCAGCATGGCGGGCACGACGGAGGAGCTCTGGTTTGTCGATTGGGAGTTTGGCGGGACACCGTATGCGAACCGGGCGCTGTACGACAAGTGGTCGCCGCTCAACGCCGTGCGGAACTGGAGGACACCGATCCTGATCGTGCACTCCCAGCTCGATTTCCGGGTGGACGTATCGGAGGGCTACCAAGCGTTCACGGCGGCCAAGGTGCTGGGCGTGCCGGCCAAGTTCTTGTACTTCCCGGACGAGGGGCACTGGGTCACCCGGCCGCGCAACCGGCGGCTGTGGTGGGGCACCGTGCTCGATTGGCTCGATCAGTATCTGAAGCCCGCGGCCGCCGTGGGAGCGCGCGACTGAGCCCATCGCCCGGCGCGGCTCGGCCCCGCGTCCCCGCCTAGGGCCGCTTCTCCCAGACGTTGTTCTCCCGCCGCACGTCGGGGAGATTCTGCCGCGGGTCGATTTCCACTCCCACGAGGTCGGCGGCGATCTTGCGCCGATAGGTATAGCGGTTCCCGAGGAACCAGATTTCGACCGGGAGCCGGACGTCCTCGCTCTTGCCATTGGCGTAGCGCAGGCGCAGGTCGAGCGGCATGGGAAGCTCGCCCCGGCTCGACAGGTACACCGCCGCCGTGGTGCCGCTCGAGTCGGTCCGGGTGCGCACCGAGTCGACCGCGAGGTCGACCACGTCCGTGCGGTAGAACCAGCCACGCCAGAACCACGACAGGTCCTCGCCCAGCACGTCCTCCATGGTGCGGAAGAAGTCCGCCGGCGTGGGGTGTTTGTACGCCCACCGCCGGATGTACTCACGGAACGCGGTATCGAACCGGGTGGTGTCGTCCAGGATCTGATGGCGCACCAGGTACAGCCCGGTGGCCGGCTTGAGGTACTCCACTTGGCCGAGGAGCTCGGGCGCCACGCGGTCGGCGGGGAGGATCGGCGGTTCGTCGAGACGCGTGGCCGCGAAGCGCGCCCACTGCGCCGCCAAGCCCTGGCCGGGCGGGAAGCTGTCGTGGTAGAACGTCAGCTCCGAGTAGATGTTGATGAAGGTGTTGAACCCCTCGTCCATCCACGCATAGAGCCGCTCGTTCGAGCCCACGACCATGGGGAACCACTCATGCCCCTGTTCGTGCGTCGTGACCTGGAACAGACCGCGCTGGCCCGAGCGGTGCGAGCAGAACACGATCATGGGGTACTCCATCCCGCCCACCGGTCCGGCCACGGTGATCGCCGTCGGGTAGGGGTAGGGGAACCACTTCTCCGAGTAATGCTTGATCGTGTGCCGGGCGTACTCCGTGGCGCGCGCCCAATCGGCGTTCGCCTCAGGCGGGTAGAGCGACTGGATCAGCGCGCCGCCGTACCCGCTCGCGTCCCAGATGAGGCTCGCCGCGGCGGCCCACGCCACGTCGCGCACGTTGTGGGCGAGGAAGTGCCAGGTGAGCGTCGCGCCCGCGCCCGCCGGCCGGGTGAACGGCTGGCCGGCCTCGGTCTTCGCAATGATCGGGACGGTGGTGTCGGACTTCGCCGCCTGCGCGAGGCGGGCGCGCTCGGGTGCCGTGAGCACCTCGGTCGGGTTGGCGAGCGTGCCCGTCGCGGTCACCACGAAGCTGCGCGGCACGGTGAGCGCGACGTCGAAGTCGCCGTACTCCAGGTAGAACTCGCCCTGGCCGAGATACTGCTCGGTGTTCCACCCGCGCACGTCGTCGTACACAACGAGCCGGGGGTACCATTGCCCGATCTGGTACAGCCAGCCCGCCGCGAAGCGCTCCCGTCCCGTGCGGTCGGAGCCGTGTTCCGGGACGGGGAAGGCGTAGCCGAGCTCGAGCGTGGTCGCCTGCCCGGGCGGCAGCGGCCGGTCGAGGTCCACGCGCATCACGGTGCCGTTCACCGTGGTCGGCAACGGCACGCGGGCGAGCGCCGCTGCGTTCGTACGGCGCACCGCCCGCGTGTATGCGAGCGTGTATCCTCCCTCGACGCCGGCGCCGGCGAACCGCGCATCGCTGGGGTTGAGCGCCGCCCCGCGGCTCGAGGTGCGGTACAGGTTCTGGTCGAGCTGCAGCCAGACGTAGGTCAGCGTGTCGGGCGAGTTGTTGGTGTAGCGGATCGTTTCGGTGCCGGTGATCGTGTGCGTCGCGGTATCGAGCGAGGCGCGGATCGTGTAGTCGGCGCGCTGCTGCCAGTAACGTGGCCCCGGCCGCCCCGCGCCCTCGCGCACCAGCGTCGGCGTGGGGAGCGCGAGGCGCCGGAAGGGGGATGTGTCGCCCACCTGGGGAGGGAGTCCGGGCCCGCTTGGCGCCTGCAACGCGACGAGAACCACGGCCCATGCGAGCATCGCCACCGCTCCTCAACGTGGGTTGTGACCGGAATCTATTCGCGCGGCTGCGCTTCTACGAGGTACCCGGCGGACACGCCGCCCACCACCAGCACGAGCCCCAGCCAGCCGAGGGCCGAGAGCCGTTGGTTGAAGAGCCACAGGGCGAGGAGGGTGCCCACGACGGGCTCGACGGTGGCCGCGATGGCGGCCGGCGCCGCCTCGATGCGCTTGAGCGCGGCGAAGAACAGGAAGTTGGCCGCCAACACCGCACCGGCCGTCAGACCCACCAGACCGCGCCACGCCGCGGCGGAGGGCGGCCACGCCGGTGCGTGCCCGGCGAGCGTCAGCACGAGCCCGATGATGATCACCCCGCCCAGCGCTTCGAGGAACAGGACCCGTACGGCGCCATAGCGCGGCACGGCGAAGCGCGCCATCAGCGTGGTGCCGGCGTAGCTGGCGGCGGACAGCAGGCCACCGGCGACGCCGGCGCCGATCCCCAGCCGTGCCGCCTCGGCACCCGCGTTGCTCCCCCCGGTCACGGTGAGGGCGACTCCCACCATCACGCCCAGCGCGAGCACGAGGCGCGCCCGGGTGAGGGCTTCCTTCAGGATCACGCGGCCGAGCACGGCCACGATCACCGGCGCCGTGTACAGCAGCGCTGCGGCGCCCGCCACACCCGCCCCCGCGATGGCGAATTGATAGGCGACCTCAAACAGGGCCACGAGCGCCCCGCCGCCTACGCCGATCAGCAACCAGCCCGAGGCGTCGACGCGGAACACCTCGCGCCGCACGAGGAGCGCCCACAGCGCCAGACACACGGTCCCCAGGAGGACGCGCCAGAACCCGATGCTCGTCGCGGGCATGAGCGCGTACAGGCCGGTCGAGAGCGGGCCGGTCGTCCCCCACGTGGCGCCGGCGGCGAGCGCGAGCACGTAGCCCGTCAGTCGCGACGCCCCGCCGCGCGGCGGCGGAGGGCCGGTCAAGCGCTCATCCGGCCCGATGGGCGCGGGGGCCCCTCACACCAGCTCACCCCGCAACACCGTGACCGCCTGGCCGCCCAACACCACACGGTCACCCTCGAGGCGGAGGCGGATCACGCCCCCGCGGGGGGAGGCTTGGTACGCGGTCAGCGCCGTCTTGTGGAGGCGTTCGCTCCAGAACGGCATCAGCGCGCAATGCGTTGAGCCGGTGACCGGATCCTCCCGCACCCCCGCGCGGGGCGCGAAGAAGCGCGACACGAAGTCGTAGCCGGGGGTGCTCGCGCGGCTCGTCACCACGACGCCCCGTGCCTCGACGCGCTCGAGGGCCGCGAAGTCCGGGGCGAGGGCCCGAACCACCTCCTCCGATTCGACTTCGACGACGTAGTCGAACCGGGCGCGTCCCACCCAGCGGGGCGACGCGCCCAGCGCCGCCGCGAGCCCGGTGGGGGTCGGCGCTGGCGCGGCCGGCGTGGCCGGGAAGTCGAGCTCGATCCATTCCGCGCGGCGATCGGCGGTGAGCAGCCCGCTCTGCGTGTGAAACCGCGCCTGCCGCCCCGGCGCGAGGTGGCCCTCCTGCCACAGCACGTGTGCACTCGCGAGCGTAGCGTGCCCGCACAACGCCACCTCGATGGCCGGCGTGAACCAGCGGAGCGCATACCCGTCGTCCTGGGGATGGAGAAACGCGGTTTCCGACACGTTCATCTCCCGCGCCACATCCTGCATCCAGCGCTCCTCGCGGGGCGCGGGGAGCACGCATACGGCCGCCGGGTTACCGGCAAAGGCCCGGCTCGTGAAGGCGTCCACCTGGACGATCGGCAGTCCCATGGGTCTCTAAGTTAGCCGCCTGCCGAGGAGCGGGTGAGCGCAGGCACCGCCAGTCCGAGCGTCACCGCGCCGACCACGATCCACGCCTCGGCATGCGCCACCCGGCCGAGCGCGGTCGTCGCCGTAGCGGCGCCCCAGGGCGAAGTAGAGCTGATGCCGGGCGATCGAGGCCCGCACGCGACGAGCCACACGGCCCACCACGGCCAGAACCCTTGGGCGGCGAGCGAGCGGCCCACGATGACGGCCGCTTCTCCCTGGAGCCGCGCCCACACGAACAGGGCTGGGCCGCCGTAGCTGTGGATCACCGCGCCGACGTCCATCCGGACGTCGGGGAATCTACGTGCTGACGCGGAAGGTCGTCTTCCCGTGGAAGGGGCTGTTCTCGTGGCCGATTACCCAGCGCGTCTCGGCGTCGTCGCTCGCGAGCAGGAGCCGCAGGTCGCGCGCGGCGGGTGGCACGTCGAAGACGAGGTCGATCGTGTCGACCTGGCCGGGCACGAGTGGACGGCCGAGCGCCGTCGTTGCCGTCTCGTACCGGTTCCCGCGCGCGTCGACCAGGGCGGCGTAGCGGCTGTTCGGGGTCAGGGGGGCCATGCCGCGGTGCGGCGCGATGGTCGCCTCATCGAAGTGGACCCGCACCGTCACCACGTAAAAAACGCCCCGCGCGGCGCGGCCCTCCAGGACCCGCGCGGTCTTCACCCCGACGACCGCGTAGGCGAGGTGGCAGTCGACTTCGCAGATGTGCTTCTCTTCGTGGAGCCCGAGCACCCGGTCGTGACTGGCGAGCCCGGCGACGAGGAGGAGCGCGACGTAGGCGCCGATTCCGCCGAGCGCGAGCAGCGCGATGCGCTGGGCGGCGGCGCGACGGCCGAAGCCGACCGCGCCGAGGCACAGCACGACGGCCGTGGCGGCGCCGCCGACCGCGGCGAGGAACAGCAGCAGGCTTAACGGGGTCAGGCCGTCGGTGATCATGGGGTCGGCTCCTGGCAGGCGATGGTGTGCAGGTGTGCGCGGTTAGCGCGCAGCAGTCGGCGGGCGCGCGCGCGGGACAGATTCCAGTTGCGCCAGTCGTCGGTCTCGAGCGTCGTCCATCGCCGCAGCAGGCCACGGGCCGCGGCGCACCGGGCACTCGGGTCGAGGCTCGGGAGCCCGGCGAGGAGCGCCGGGACGCCATCGGCGCTGAGCGCCGCGGCGTAGCGCCAGTCGAACGGCCGCTCGGTCCCCGGCGATGTGAGGTTGGCACGCACGATGAGCGCATCGGGATTGAGCAGGTGCAGCCCGGCGAGCACCGCAAAGCCCTGAACCAGCGCCCCGAACGCGAACCGCTGCGAGCGTCCCCGCAGCGCCGTCCACCCGAACCAGGCGAACACCGCGGCGAGATACGCCATGAAGGCGGTGGCGTACAGCCGGATCTCCGAGAGCCCGAACGCGTGCACGTACAGTCGCATGCGCTCGAGCGCCGACGTCATGACGACCGCGAGCAGGGTGAGGAGCAGCCCCGCGAGCGCGCGGAACGCGCGCCGGTGGGCGGCCGTTGCGTCGCGCAGCACCCAGTCCGCGCCGAGCAACAGCGGCAACACGAGACCGCTCGCGCCCACGAGCTCGAAGAACCCGTGGCGGGCGTAAGTGGCGTAGGTCATCCCGGTGGTGCGCTGGACCAGCTCGACCCCGCCGAAGAAATAGCGGAGCTGGATGACGACGAAGGCGGCGAACAGCAGGTTCACGAGCCCCAGCGCGGTCCCCACGGGGATGATGCCGAGCGGGAGGCGTCGCCCGGTCCCACTGGTGGCGGGGGGCGCGTCGCCCAGCAAGGCGCCTCGCAGATAGCCGGCGGCGAGCCCGGTGGCGCCGGCAATCAGGAGCGTATGCCCGACGAGCGTTGCGAAGTCGACGTCGACCACCGTGGCCAGGAGCTGGCCGAACACCGGGTCGGCCGAAGCGAACAGCGCGCCGAACACGACCAGGAACGGAAACGCGAGCGCTACCCCGACGGCAGCCGCGCGCACCTGACGCAGCGCGCCGCCGCGGGGCAGCTCGCTCCACTGCACGTCGCGCCCGACCAGCGGGAACACACCCGTGCAGGCGCGGACGGCGGCGTGGAGCCCGGCACCAGCGTACTGCCACGCGTCGCGGCCGCGGAGCGCGACGCCGCGCAAGCTCAGCGCGGCGAGCGATCCCACGATCGCGAGCCCGATGGCATCGTACGCCCGCAGGGTGTTGGAGTCGCGCGCGAGGTAATTCGAGCCGAGGACGAGCGCGCCCAGCGCGAGCCAGCGAGCGTCCGCGCTGACGGGCACGTGGTGGCGGCGGACCAGCCCGGCCGTCGCCGCGACGAGCGCGGCGGTGCCGAGAAACGCGTTGAGGCCCCAGGGCACGGCCCGCACCAACGCGTCGCTCGCGACGCCCAGGGCGGCCGCGGTGCCGAGGATTTCGAGGCCGAGCCTGGTGCGCTGGCTCACGCCGCTCATCCGGCGGCCTTCTCGGGCAGTCCCCCGAAGCGCCGCTCGCGGGTGTGGAACTCCGCGACCGCTCGGGCGAGGTCGGCAGCGGCGAAGTCGGGCCACATCGTGTTCATGAAGCACAGCTCGGCGTAGGCACACTCCCACAGCAGGAAATCCGAGAGCCGCTGCTCGCCGCCCGTGCGAATCAGCAGGTCCACGTCGGGCAGGAGCTGGTTCGCGCGGATGGCGGCCCGCGCCGAGTAGTCGACGGCGAGGCGCAGCTGAAGCGCCGTGCCGCCCGCCGTCGCGGCTTCGGCGGCCGCGATCGCCGCGACGAGCGTGGCCGGGAGCCGGTCCCGCCGGCCGACTACCGCGAGTCGCACCCGCTCGTGGGCCAAGCGGGCCGCTTCGCCTCGCAGGTAACGGGCGAACAGCCGCAGCAGCGCCGCGACCTCGCTCGGCGTGCGCTTCCAGTTGTCGGCCGAGAAGGCGAACAGGGTGAGGGCGCCGATGCCGAGGGCCGGCGCCGCCTGCACGACGCGCCGCACGGCCTCGGCGCCGGCGCGATGGCCCGCCGTGCGCGGCAGGCCGCGGCGTGTCGCCCACCGGCCATTTCCGTCCATGACGATCGCGACGTGAAGAGAAGGACTTTGCGTCATAAAGCTAGGTGCCACAAAAAAAACCTCCTGCCTCATCCTTGCCGGGTGGCGCGGATGAGGGCTTCCATGTGGTCGAGGTAGCGTTCCAAGGCGCGGCGCCCCAGGGCGGTCAGCCGATACTCGGTCTTCGGGATGCGACCCGCGAACGACTTGGTGCAGGTGATGTACTGCGCGTCCTCCAACCGCCGGGCGTGCACGCTGAGGTTGCCGTCCGTGGCCTGGAGCAAGGTCTTGAGCTCCGTGAAGCTCAGGGCGTCGTTCACCGCCAGCGCGCTGACGATCGCGAGACGCATCCGTTCGTGGATCAGCCGGTCGAGGCCGGCGGCGCGCAGCCCGCCGCGCTCGGCGTGGAGCGCGTGCCCGAGCGGCTCCGGTTTTCGTGCCGCGCCCGGTTTAGCCACCGTGCCGCCGCGCGACGACGCCGCCGAAGACGATGTGCAGGCCGCCAAAGCCGGCCGCCATGAACCAGTTGCCCCACGTCGCGGGGCCGACCAGCGCCGCCGCGCCGGCCACCATGAAGCAAATCCCCATCACCGGCACGATCCGCACCGAGAACGCACCACCCGTCACGAACCCCGTCCCGTACAAGAGGAGCCAGGTCCCGGGCAGCGCCTGCCACAGCCCGGCGCGGTACAGCGCCACGGTGAGGAGTCCCCCCACGACCATGGGGGGTAGGAAGCTCAGGCCGAAGCGGCGCCCCGGTCCCGAGAGGATCGGATCGTTGACGGCGTAGGTTTTCCGGACCAGCGCCGACCCGCCGATCGTGAGGGCGACGAGCGCCTCGCCGAGCCAGGTGAGGAGCCACAGCTCGGGCGTCGCCTGCCGGGCGGCGAGCCACGCCGCGACGAGCGCCGTGCCTCCGACGGCCACGAGGCCCCACCCGGGGACGGCGGTGAACGCCCCGGCGCGCTCCATCGTCTGCCGGATGAAGCGCAGGTTGTCGAGCGCGCGATCGCGCAGCGGCTGGGGGGCGGTCATGTCACTGCAAGCTACGCGGCCGCCCCACTCGTGTCAAGTACTTTGCTACGTAAAGTCGTTAGGCTGTGGCGCCATGCGCGTCTACGTCTCGGTGGACATGGAAGGGATCGCGGGCGTGGTGCACGCAGCGCAGGTCGACCCCACCGATCCCGCGCGTGCCGCGGACTATGGGCGGTTCCGCCGCCTCATGACCGCCGAGGCCAATGCTGCCATCGAAGGCGCCCTCGCGGCCGGGGCCACCCGCACCCTGGTGAACGACAGCCATTGGTTCATGCGCAATCTCCTCGTCGAGGAGCTGCACCAGGCGGCGGAACTGCTCTCCGGCGATCCCAAGCCGCGCTCCATGGTCGACGGCATCGACGGCGGGTTCGATGCGGCGGTGTGCATCGGCTACCACGCCCGCGCCGGCACCCGCAATGCGGTCCTCGATCACACCTACGCCGACCGGGTCCTCGAGGTGCGCTTGAACGGCCGCGCCGTGGGCGAGCTGGGCCTGAACGCAGCGCTCGCGGGCGTCTACGGCGTCCCGGTCGCGCTCGTGAGCGGCGACTCGGCCCTGGCCGCCGAGGCGAAGGCGCTGCTCGGCGAGGGCGTCGCCACGGTCGTGGTGAAGCACGCCGTGAGCCGGCACGCGGCGCGGAGCCTCGCGCCGGCGGTGGCCTGCCACCTGATCCGCGAGGGGGTGACGGCGGCGCTGCAGCGACCGCCCGCCCCGTTTGTGGTGCCCCCGCCCATCACGCTCGAGGTCGACTTCGCGCTCACGAGCCACGCCGACCTCGCCGAGGTGTGCCCGGGGGCCGTCCGCAGCGGTGGGCGCTCGGTGACCTACACTCACGCGGACTACCGGGAGGTGTTCCGCGCGTGGCGCGCGCTCGTGACCCTGTCGGGGGTCGCGTGACTACGGTGCCAATAGCACCAACCCGTAGTCTCCCACGATCTGAAACCCGAGCGCCAGGTAGGCCGTGCGCGCCGGCACATTGAGCGGGTCCGCGAACAGCACGGCACGCTGCACGTTCTGCTTGCGGGCGGCGAGCAACGCTCCGCCCACCACGGCGCGGCCGTATCCCCGTCCGCGCAGCGGCGGTGGGACCCAGACACCGCCCACCTGCACAATTTCGGGCAACATCGCGTTGAACGCGGCGTAGGCGACGGGCGCGTGCTCGCGCACCACGACCCAGTCGGCGCCGCGCGCGTGCAGCAGCCGCACCTCGCTGCGACTGGTAGCGCGTAATTCGGGCCCGTCGCTCGCCTGCAGCGCTGCGATCGCGTACTGCACGCGCCAATCCACGAGCAACTCGAGATCGTCCGCTGCGGGATGGCGGCACCGGACGTCACCCGCCACCAGTCCTGGCGGCAGGCGGAGCGCCGCGAGGTCGAGGGCGTACAGCTCCTCCCGGCTGGATTTCGTCGTGGGCGCCGTGCCGCGGCCGAGCGCGGCGCGAGCAGCGACGACCTGGGGCCACGGCCCCGAGAAGCCGCTCACCGGGCGGCGCGACCGCCGCACGGCGGCGCGCGCGAGGGCCGCCGCGTGCGCCGGCGCCTGGACTAGGACGATCCCGTTCCAGCAGTGGGCGGCCACCCCCACAATGTGGCCGGCCTCGAGCGCCGCCACATAGGTGCCTTGCAGCGGCGCTCCACGATCCGCGAGACCCGCGGCCCGAGCGTTCGAGCGCAGGAACATCGACGTGTCCGCGTGCTGGGCGAGGAACGCCTCGAGTGCGGCTTCGTCGCCCGGGTGGAGGGTCTTGAGCACCGCCACGGCAGTCAGGCGCCCACGCGGAAGCGATGCGGCGTCGTGGACGGCACGTCGGCGCGCCGGCGCCGCCTTGCGCGGGACTCCGCGCGGTCCCCGGCCGTCTCCGCGGCGTCCCACGCGAGGGTGGGAGCGACCCTCACGAGCGGCCCGGCCGCCGCAGCTTCAGGATCTTGAGCGAGAGGCTCCTGGCCAGGATGCCGATGCCCCCGGGGTCGCCCTCGCGCCGCGGGACCAACCGGTAGATCAGGATGACGAGGATCCACGTGATCCAACTCGAGCGTTCACTCCAGGACAGGCTGCGGAACATGAGCCACGGCTGCGTGTAGGCCGCCGTCCACGGTTCCCACTCCCCCTGCGCCAGGGCGATGGGGCGAGCGATGACGCGGTTCGCGTGGACCCCGTGGGCGCTCGGGCTCGACAGGTTCCACACGCACGTCACCTTTCCCCAGCCGTGGTTATCGCTGGCGCCGACGACGAGCAGGTCATGCGCCGCGGCGAGGGCGAGCACGCGACCCCGCGCGGCGGGGGGAAACCCGAGCGCCTTGGGGGCGCAGTTCACGATCTCGAAGCCGTCCACGCCTGCGGCGACGAAGCGGTCGAGGTCGTCCCAGTGATTGCGCCAGTATTCGGGGAGCGAGGCGATGGCGATAGCGCCCTGGCGGTGCAGCGCGCCGAACAGGGCCAGCATCCCGCGTGTGTCGCCGTTGTAGCGGTCGCGCTCAATCGGCGTCAGCGCGCCGAGCGCTACGATGTGCTGCTGATAGACGCTCCATTCGACGCCGGGGAGCAGCCGGATCGGCTCCTCGACAGGCCGGGTGAAGATGACGTTGTGATCCGTGACGTAGGACGCGGCGAACCCTTGGGCCGCGTGCCACCCCGCAAGGTCGGCGGCGGTCCACCCCCGCCGCCCGTCGTGGGAGTCGGTGGTGTGGGCGTGGTAGTCGATCACGGTGAGGGTCGAGTCCGCCGACACGAGTCGCGGGACCGGACGCGGCAGCACCAGGACCGCCACGATCAGGAGCGCGAGTCCGAGCGCGCCGGCACCCGCGCGCATCAGGCGGCGCGCCAGTGACCCGGGCTGGACCAGCGCCCAGATCGCGAGCGCAGGCACCCACACGACGAGGAACGCCCGCGCCCGCTCGAGGCTCAGGAACGTGAGCGCGTCGAGCACCGTGGAGACGGGCGCGAACACGGTGTAGGCCGCAGGCCGGACGAGATCCCCGTCGGGCGGGGGCGTACCGCTCACGGCGTCGACGAGGGCGGGCAGCGGGTCGAGAGCGGATAGGAGCACCAGCGCGAGGAGCGCCAGCGCAATCGGGTGGCGGCGCAAGAGATTCACTCGTACAATCTTGGGTATGAGGGCGCTGGAAGCTACGGTCGTGCCTCCGGGCACGTCGAGCCTCGCGCTGGTGGGTGGATGCCGTCGGGCTCGCGGGCGGCCGCGCGGTCGCGGGAACGCCGGCACCAGCGGAATGGCGTACCTGATGCCGGCGATCGCCGAGCGCGGGTGGCGGAGGCTCCAGGGGTTCGGAGGGCGGCACACCGCGGCGGCGCAGGGGAGGGCGGTGCCGGACACGGTGCGGCGCTAATGCGGTTCGCGGACATTCCCGACCTGGTGCTCGGCCCGCTCGCCGGGCGCCCCGAGACGGACTGGTTCCGGGCCGCCGCCGGACACTGGTGCCCCGCGCAGATCGTGCACCACCTGGCGCTGAGCCTCGAGGGGAGCGGACGTACCTTCGAGGCGCGGCGCGCCCATGCCCCGATGCACCGCCGGCCCAGGACCCTGCTCGAACGACTGGGCGACGTGGTGATCCTGCGGCTCGGCTGGAACCCGCCCGGGCTCCAGTCCCCCGCCGCCGTGCGGCCGGCGGCGCGCCCCGAGCCGGCGGTGGTCGCGCGCCAGCTGCGCGACGGAGTCGCCCGGTTCCTCGCGCTCGAGCGCGAGCTGCTGCCCGCCCGCGCGTCCGATCTGTTCGTCAAACACCCGCGCCTCGGCGACCTGACGTTGCCCGAGTGGCAGCGCTTTCACGTCGTGCACTGCGGGCATCACGCGAAGCAAATCCGCGCCCGCCTGGCCGCGTGAGTCGCAAGAAGCGGGACAAGCTCACCGTCCGGGTGCCGAATCCCCGGGCCCCGGTGAAGGGACGACTCAAGACGCCGTCCCACAAGGTGCACCGCTCGGTGAAGCAGTACCGCCGCCAGGAAAAGCACCGGCGCCCGCTGGGCGAAGGCGACTAAATGCCCGACTACACCTATCTCATCGTGGGCGGCGGGATGACGGCCGACGCTGCGGCGCAGGGCATCCGCGACGCCGACCCGACAGGGACGATCGGCCTCGTCGGCGCGGAGCCACATCCCCCGTACAACCGCCCGCCGCTCACCAAGGCCCTGTGGAAGGGCGACTCCGAGGACACGATCTGGCGCAAGACCAGCGCGACCGCGGCCGAGGTGCGGCTCGGGCGTCGCGTCGTGGCGCTCGACCTCCCGGGCCACGCCGCTACGGAGGACAGCGGCACGGTCCTGCGCTTCCGCAAGCTGTTGCTCGCGACCGGCGGAGCGCCCCGGCGCCTGCGCGAGGCCAGCGACCAGGTGATCTACTTCCGCACGCTCGACGACTACCACCGGCTGCGCTCGCTCGCCGCGCAGCGCGAGCGGTTCGTGGTAATCGGGGGCGGGTTCATCGGGAGCGAGATCGCGGCCGCGCTGCGGATGCAGGGGCGCGACGTCACGATGGTGGTGCCCGAGACGGGCCCCGGCGCGCTCGTGTTTCCGGCGGACCTGGCGACGTTCCTCGTCGCCTACTACCGCGAGAAAGGGGTGGTGCTGCGGCTGGGCGAGGGGGTCGCCGGCGTGGCGGTGCGGGGGGACGCATCCGTCGTGCGCACCACGACGGGCGGCGAGCTGACGGCGGACGTCGTGGTGGCGGGTCTCGGCATCCTGCCCGCCGTGGAGCTCGCCGAACGCGCGGGGTTGAAGGTGGAAAACGGGATCGTCGTCGACGAGTTCTGCCGCACGAGCCACCCCGACGTCTACGCGGCCGGGGACGTCGCCAACTTTCGCAACCCGGCGCTCGATGCGCGACTCCGCGTGGAGCACGAGGACAACGCGAACACCATGGGTCGCGTCGCGGGCCTCAACATGGCCGGCCGGGCGACCCGCTACGACCATCTGCCGTTTTTCTACTCGGACCTGTTCGACCTCGGGTACGAAGCGGTGGGCGTGCTCGACGCCCGGCTGGAGACCGTGACCCACTGGAAGGAGAAGTTCCGCGAAGGCGTCGTGTACTACCTCAAGGCGGGCCGGGTGCGCGGCGTGCTGTTGTGGAATACTTGGGGTCAGGTGGACCACGCACGGCGGCTGATCGCCGAGCCCGGGCCCTTCCGGGCGTCCGATCTGCAAGGGCGCCTGCCGGCCTAGCCGCGGGAACGCGCGGCCGCTGGCGATTTCGGCTCGAGGGCGGTAAGCTGCACCCCTCGCGGTCACGGGGAACGGACGAGCGATGCGGTGGATCGCACTCCTGGTCGGCGTCAGCAGCGTCGCCGGGTGGCATCGCGGTGCCGCCCAGGCTTCGGGTGTGGCGCGCGTGAGCGGCCGCATCGCGATACGCGAGAAGGGTAACAGGCCGTCGCCGGATCTGGGCGCGGCCGTCGTGTACCTCGAGGGGGGCGTCCCGACCCCCCCCGCCCGCCCCGTGACCGTGGACATCGCGATCAACGACAAGGCTTTCGCGCCGCGCGTGGTCGTGGTCCCGGTCGGCGCTACAGTCCGTTTCCCCAACCACGATCCGTTCGATCACAACGCGTTTTCGGCGAGTGAGCCCAACCAGTTCGACTTGGGCCAGTACGGCCGCGGCGAGGCGAAGGGTTGGACGTTCACGCATCCCGGTCTGGTGCGCGTGTTCTGCAACATTCATCCACGCATGGTCGCGTTCGTCCAGGTCCTGGCCACCCGCTACTATGCCCAGCCGGCTGGGGATGGGACCTTTGCGATCGACAACGTGCCGCCCGGCACCTACACGCTCCACGTGTGGCACGAACGCAGTCCGGAGGGCGCGGTGGCGGTGACGGTCACGGCGGCGGGCACGTCAGAGATCACGGTCCAGCTCGACGCCCGCGGCTTCCGGTGGGTCCCCCACAAGAACAAGCACGGCGACGACTACCCGACGGATGCCGGGAACGAGCGCTACTAGGCCCGCGCGCCTGGGGCTCGGGATCAAGATCTTTGGGGCCGTGACCGCATCGGTCGCGGCCGTGCTCGGTGTGACCGTAGGTCTCACGGCGCTCCAGGCCCACCGCACGGCTGACGCCGCGGTGCGGCGCGCGCTCGCGGGCGTGCGCCGCGGCGTGGAGGCGTTCCTGACGGCGCGGACCGCCACGTTCGCCGGCATGGGAGCGGTGAGCGCGCAGGTCTCCCAGTTCCGCGAACGGCTTCTCAACAGCTCGAAGCGCAGCGACGTGCTCGACCAGGCGGAGGAGTATCGCCAACTCCTCGGCGCCGCGTGGCTGCTCGTGACCAACGACCGCGGTATCCTCGTCGCGCGGACCGACGACCCGGCGGAGACGGACATTGACTTGTCGCGCGGGGCCCTGGTCGCCACCGCGCTCTCGGGCGACCAGACGAACGGTGCCTGGCTCGACGATCGCCACCATCGGCTCTATGAGGCGGTGGCAGTGCCGCTCCGGGCCTCCCCCAGCGCGGCGCCCCAGGGCGTCCTCATCGCCGCCTATGCGGTCGACGACTCGCTCGCCCAGGCGATCAAGCAGGCGACCACGACCGACGTCGTGTTCTTCACCTTGGACACCCTCGCCCGCCCCGACATCGTTGGCAGCACCCTGCCACGGGGCGAGGTCGGCGCGGCGCTCCTCGCGGACACGACCATCGCCCGCGCCCTGGCGCGCGAATCCCCGGGTACCGAGCTGTCGGCCGACGTGGCGGGGGAGCACCTGATCGGCCTGGCGAGCCCGATCCGCTCCGCCGGGGGCGATGTGTTCGGGGGCTTCGTCGCATTCCGTTCGCGCGACCGCGAGCTCGCGGCGTTCCAGGGGCTGCAGCGCACCATCGCCCTCGCCGGCGCGCTCGGCCTGGCGCTCGCGCTCGCTTCGGCCTTCGTGCTCGCGCGGCAAATCGCCGGGCCGATCCGCCGCCTCGCCCTCGCCACCAGCCGGGTGCAGGACGGCGACTACAGCGTCGACATCCCCGTGCCCTCGGGCGACGAGATCGGCGTCCTGGCCCGCGCGTTCCAGCGCCTGGTCGAGGACCTCAAGGAAAAGGCGGCCCTGGTCGAGTACATGATGGCCGGTCCGGCCGGCGGCGCCACGGCGCCGCTGTCGGCCCGCGGTGGGCCGGCGCGCGCGTCGGCCGGCGCCCAGCTCCGGCCGGGGACGGTGTTCGCCAACCGGTACGAGGTGCAGGACCTGCTGGGTATGGGCGGTATGGGCGTGGTGTATCGCGCGTTCGATCGCGAGCTCAAGGAGCCGGTGGCGATCAAGACGCTCCGGCCCGAGGCGCTCGCCGGCGATGGCGTCGCGCTCGAG
>DATBBW010000037.1:0-15339 GCA_036270795.1 Gemmatimonadales bacterium
GCCGCTCACGTCCGCTCTGGCCGTGATGGGTGTGGCGTTGGGCCTGGGCCTGCGGGCCGTGCTCGGCTTCCTCGTGGTGTACAACGTGGGGCACGTGGCGCTGCGGTGGTGGGCACTGCGGGCGGGGTGGCGCTATGGTACGCGCGTGGCGGAGGCGCTGCATCAGCCCGTGCTGCAGCGTGCGGCGGCGCTCTCGGGGCCCGCCATGGCCGTCGCGGTCGGCGTGGCGCTGCCGCTCGCGGCCCAGTACCTGAGCGCCCCGTTCTCAGAGCCGTCGCGCGGTGCGCTCGCGGCGGTCGCGGCAGGGGGGTTCGTGCTCCTGTGGTGGCGCCGCGGGACGCTCACCGGCCTGCGGCTCGGTCTGACGCTGCTCGCACTCGCGGCGCTGGCGGCCTGGCTATGGCGCTGATCGAACGCGAGGCGAAGATCGTGAACCCGCTGGGGCTGCACGCCCGCCCCGCGGCCGAGTTCGTCAAGCTCGCGAACCAGTTCCGCTCGGCGGTCCAGGTGCGCAAGGACGATCTCGCGGTGAACGGCAAGAGCATCATGGGGGTGATGATGCTCGCGGCCGAGTGCGGCTCGTCGCTCGTCATCACCGCCGACGGCGACGACGCGGAGCCGGCGATGGCGGCCCTGCTCGCGCTCGTGGCCGACGGGTTCCACGAGATGGATCTCACCGCCGAGCGGCGCGAGGCCGAGGACCGGGAGGAGTCGACAGGACTGTGATGAGCGACCGCTTGCTGAAGGGCATCGGCGTCTCGCCGGGGATTGCGATCGGTCCGGCGGTCGTCGTGCGCTGGACGCTCCCCGACGTGCCGCACCGCGTGGTGCCGCGCTCGCAGGTGGAGAAAGAGGTGCGCCGGCTGCGCGCCGCGGTGCGCGACGTGCGGCGCTACCTCCAGGCCCTGAGGGACAAAGCCGAAGCCCGCGCCGGGGTCGACGAGGCGCGCATCTTCGACGCCCAGATCCTGATGCTCGAGGACCGCGAGTTCTTGAACGGGGTGGCGCACTTGATCCGCGAGAACCACCTCACCGCCGAAAAGGCGTTCGAGTTCAAGGCGCTCGAGGTCCGGGATATGTGGACGGCGACGGGAAGCCCGCGCCTCAAGGACCGGCTCGCCGACTTTTCGGGCGTCGCGATCCGCGTGATCGAGCACCTGATGCACCGCGGTGCGGACGAGCTGTGGCAGGGCATCACCCAGCCCTCGGTCGTCGTGGCGCGCGAGCTCGGGCCCGGCCTCACGGTCCAGCTCGACCAGGAGCACATCGTCGGACTGGTGAGCGAAGAGGGGACGCGCACCTCCCATGCCGCGATCCTCGCCCATTCGCTCGGCATTCCGGCGGTGTTCGGCGTCGCGGGCGCCATGGAGCGGATCGGCCCCGCCACGATGCTCGTGATGGACGGGACGCGCGGCACCGTGCTGCTCCACCCCACGCCGCAGGAAATCGCGGAGGCACAGGCGCGCGAGCTGCGCCGCCGCGAGCTGTCGGCGCAGTTGGAGGAAGTGGTGGACCAGCCGGCGGTCACGACCGACGGGGTGCGGATCGTGCTCCGGGGCAATGTCGACCTGCCCGACGAAATCCGGGCGGCGCAGCAACACCGTGCGGAAGGGGTCGGTCTGTTGCGCACCGAATTCCTGATCACGGGCCATACCGCGCTGCCCACCGAGGACGAGCAGACGGCGTACTACCGGCGTGTCGGGGCGGCGTTCCCGGGGCACCCCGTGGTGGTGCGGAGCTACGATCTGGGCGGCGACAAACTCCCCGCGCCGTTCCGGGCGCCGGTCGAGGCGAACCCGCAGCTCGGCTGGCGCGCGATCCGGGTGTGCCTCGACCGCCCCGACATCTTCCGGGTGCAGGTGCGGGCGGCGCTGCGCGCCGCGAAGGATACCGACATCTGGCTCATGATCCCGCTCGTCACGCGCATCGAGGAGCTGGATCGCACGCGCGAGCTCGTCACCCAGGAGGCGGCGACGCTCGCGCGCGAGGGGGTCGCGGCGGCGAGCACGCTGCCGCTCGGCGTGATGGTCGAGACGCCCGCCGCCGCGGTGATCGCCGACCGGCTGGCCGAGGCCGCGGCCTTCCTCTCCGTCGGCACCAACGACCTCACGCAATACACGCTGGTCGTGGACCGCGGCAACGCGCGGCTCGCGGACCGCTTCACCCCGCACGATCCCAGCGTGCTGCGTCTGCTCAAGATGGTGGCGGACGCGGCGCGCACCGCGGGGAAGCCCGCGAGCGTGTGCGGCGAGATGGCCTCGGAGCCGCTCTCGGCGTTCCTGCTCATCGGGCTCGGCTATGAGACCCTCTCAGTCGCGCCCCCGGCGCTGCCGCTCGTCAGGTGGACGGTCCGCCAGGTGAGCGCCGCGCGCGCGCGCGCCGCGGCCGAGCAGGCGCTGAAAGCACGCACCGCCGATGAGGTGCTCGACTTGCTGCGACTCGCGCTGGCCGAAGCGGTGGATCTGAAGCTGCTCGACGCTGACGCCCGGTTGCCCGCGCGCCGGCGCTCCGCTAGTTTGAACGTCCAACTCTAACTCCTGCTCGGACCTACACATGCCCGCGCAACGCCACGTCTTCACTTCCGAGTCGGTCACCGAAGGCCACCCGGACAAGATCGCCGACCAGATCTCCGACGCCGTCCTGGACGCGATCCTCGCCAAGGACCCGGCCGCCCGCGTAGCCTGCGAGACCCTCGTTACCACCGGCATGGCCGTCGTGGCGGGCGAGATCACCACTTCGACCTACGTCCACATCCCCGACATCGTGCGCGGCACCATCAGCGCGATCGGCTACACCGACGCGAGCTTCGGCTTCGACGCCCAGACCTGCGCGGTCCTCACCACCATCGATCGCCAGTCGGGGGACATCGCCCTGGGCGTGGACAAGGGCGGGGCGGGTGACCAGGGGATGATGTTTGGGTACGCGAGCGACGAGACCCCGTCGCTCATGCCGCTGCCGATTGTGATAGCCCACCGCCTCGCCGAGCGGCTCGCCGCCGTGCGGAAGGCCGGGGACTTCGCGTGGCTCCGACCCGACGGGAAGACCCAGGTGAGTGTGGTGTACGAGGGCGCGCGCCCGGTGGGCGTCAGCAAGCTGGTGGTCTCGACACAGCACTCCGACAAGATCGACGCCGGTGAGCTGCGCGAGGGCGTGATCGCCCTGGTGGTGCGGCCGGTCCTCGGCGACATCGGATTCGACGTGGCGGACCAGGACCTCCTGGTCAACCCCACGGGTCGCTTCGTAGTCGGCGGTCCCCAGGGGGACGCCGGGCTCACCGGCCGCAAGATCATCGTCGACACCTACGGCGGCATGGCCCGCCACGGCGGCGGTGCCTTTAGCGGCAAGGACCCGTCCAAGGTCGACCGATCGGCCTGCTACGCGATGCGCTGGGTGGCGAAGAACATCGTGGCGGCGAAGCTGGCGCGGCGCTGTGAAGCGCAGGTTGCCTACGCGATTGGCGTCGCCCAACCGGTCTCCGTGATGATCGACACGTTCCAGACGGGCGTCGTGGCGGACGAGGCGATCGAGGACGCGGTGCGCGAAGTCTTCGACCTCACGCCGCTCGGCATCATCAAGGCTTTGAACCTGCGGCAGCCCATCTATCGGCCCACGGCCGCCTACGGCCACTTCGGCCGGGCGCCCGAGCGCCGGCGCTTCGTGGACAAGGACGTGACGAAAGACGTGGACCTGTTCACCTGGGAGCTCGCCAACCGCGTTGAGGACCTGCGGCTCGCCGTGCAGCGCTCCAAGCACTACGCCCCGAAGCAGGCGACTGCATGACGACGACCGCGCCGAGCCCC
This sequence comes from Gemmatimonadales bacterium, assembly GCA_036270795.1. Classification (GTDB taxonomy): domain Bacteria; phylum Gemmatimonadota; class Gemmatimonadetes; order Gemmatimonadales; family GWC2-71-9; genus AG41. Next base: position 3,801 of record DATBBW010000037.1, read on the forward strand.
GCCGCCGACATCAAGGACCCGAGCCTCGCCGACGAGGGGCGACGCCGCACTACCTGGGCCGAGCGGTCCATGCCGGTGCTGCGCCTCATCCGTGAGCGCTTCACGCGCGAGCGCCCACTCGCGGGACGCCGCCTCGCGGCCTGCCTGCACGTCACCAGCGAGACCGCGAACCTCGTCGTGACGCTCCAGGCCGGCGGGGCGGACGTGGCGCTGTGTGCCTCGAACCCGCTCTCGACCCAGGACGACGTCGCGGCGCACCTCGTGAAGCACCACGGGATCAAGGTGTTCGCAATCAAGGGCGAAGACCACACCACCTATTACGAGCACATCCGCGCCGCCCTCGCCCACCAGCCCGACGTGACCATGGACGACGGCGCCGACCTGGTTGGCGCCTTGCACATGATCACGCTCAACCGGCTGGACGATCTCGCGCCCCCGGTGCGCCGCTGGGTGGAGGCGCAGACGCCGGCCGAGCGGCAGGCGCTCGTTGCCGGGGTGGTCGGCTCGACGGAGGAGACCACGACGGGCGTCATCCGCTTGAAGGCGATGGCGCGCGATGGCGTCCTCGCCTTCCCCGTGATCGCCGTGAACGATTCCGATACGAAACACCTGTTCGACAACCGCTACGGCACCGGACAGTCGACGCTCGACGGCATCCTGCGCGCCACGAACCTGCTGCTCGCGGGGAGCACCGTGGTGGTGGCGGGGTACGGGTGGTGTGGGCGCGGCGTCGCCCTGCGGGCGCGGGGCGCCGGGGCCAATGTGCTAGTCACGGAGATCGACCCGCTCAAGGCGCTCGAAGCCCAGATGGATGGCTATCGCGTGGTGCCGATGGCCGAGGCCGCCCGGGTGGGCGATGTCTTCGTGACGCTGACCGGCAACATCGGGGTCATCCGCCTCGAGCACATGCGGGCGATGAAGGACGGGGCGGTCCTCGCCAACTCCGGCCACTTCAATGTCGAGATCGACCTCGAAGGGCTGAAGCAGGCGGCCGAAGGGCCGATCCGCGCCCGCGAGTTCGTGGACGAGTGGCGGCTCGGCGGCAAGCGACTGTTCGTGCTGGCCGACGGCCGGCTCATCAATCTGGCGGCGGCAGAGGGCCACCCGGCGAGCGTGATGGACATGTCGTTCGCCAACCAGGCACTCGCCGCGGAGTACGTCGTGAAGCAGGGCACGCGACTGGCCAAGGACGTCCACCGGATACCCCGGGAGCTCGACGCGGAGATCGCTCGGCTCAAGCTCGCCGGGATGGGAGTCACCATCGACACCCTCACGCCCGCGCAGCAGCAGTATCTCGCATCGTGGGAGATGGGGACCTGAGCACTAACGTGATCCAGGTTCGTGTCGCGCATCTCGGGCTCGATCGCACGACCAACACCCCGGTCGTGATTCTGCAGGAGCAGGAAGGGGAGCGCGTCCTGCCGATCTGGATCGGCCCCGCCGAGGCGAGCGCCATCGCGATGGAGCTTGCGGGCGTCAAGTTCGCGCGGCCCCTCACTCACGACCTGCTGAAGCAGGTGATCCTCGGGTTGGGGGCGGACCTGCGCAAGGTCATCATCACCCAGGTGAAGGACAATACCTACTTCGCGGAGTTGCACATCTACCGCGGCGACGCGGTGATCCAGATCGACGCCCGGCCCTCGGACTCGATCGCCGTCGCCCTGCGCCTCAAAGCGCCCATTTTCACGAGCGAAAGCCTGCTGGCGCTCACCTCGGTCGAAACCGGGGAGCCGGGCAGCGAACCGGGCACCGCGCCGCTCGATCCGGACGCCCTGAAGACCTACCTCCAGAACCTCGATCCTGAAGACTTCGGGAAGTTCACGCCGTAGCACGCTCGCTCTGCTCGCGCTCCTCGTCGGAGGCGGGCCCGGGCTCCTCGCACAACAGTTGGTCATCGCCGGTCGCGTGGTGCGCGGCGGCCCCAGCGAGCAGCCCCTCACCGGAGCGTGGGTCGTCCTGCACCAGGTGTCGATGGCGGGCGGCGGCAAGCCGATCGATTCTACCCGCACCAATCCGCGGGGCACGTTTACCCTCACCGTCGCACGGCCCGACACGGCCGCCGTGTACGTGGTGAGCAGCAGGTACGCCGGGATCGCCTACTTCTCCGAAATCGTGAACCCGCAGCGGCGCCGGACGACCCTCGCCTCCATCTACGTCTACGACACCAGCTCGGCCGGGGCAGGGGTCCATGCCGCGCGGCGCGTCATCACGGTCGCGCAACGCAAGCGCGACGGCGCGCGCTCCGTGCTCGAGCTCATCGAGCTCGCGAACCCCACCGCGAAGACGCGGATCGCGCCGGACACCATCCGCCCCACGTGGGCCGGCGCCCTCCCGGCCGGGGCGATCCAGTTCGAGGTCGGGCAGGGGGACCTGTCGCCCCAGACCGTAGAGCGACGCGGCGACTCCGTCGCCGTGTTCGCGCCCGTGCCGCCGGGCGCGGGCAAGCAGTTGAGCTACGCCTATGTGCTTCCCGCGACCGTCCGGGGCGTCAGCGTCCCCATCGATCAGCCGACCGACGAAGTCGATCTCCTGCTCGAAGACACGACGGCGGTGGTGACTACGGCGCGGCTCGACACTCTCGGCATCGAGGACATCGAGGGCCGACGCTTTGCCCGCTACCGCGTGCGCGGCGCGACTGCGGGGACGCGGCTCGCGATCGCCCTCCCCGCCGGGGGGCTCGAAGCCCAGGCGCTCGTGCCCATCGTGGCGGGCCTCGTGGCGCTCATCCTCGGCGTCGGGTTCGTGGTGGCGCTGCGGCGCAAGCCCGCGCCGCTTGCGCCGCCCGCGGCGACCCGATAAACTAGCGGTCGTCGGTCGAGCGAATGGGGATTCACGGAAGCCGGTGCGAATCCGGCGCGGCCCCGCCACTGTGACGGGCATGTCGTAGCGGCTCAACGCCACTGGGAAACCGGGAAGGCGAGCCGAGCGCCCGAAGCCAGGAGACCTCTCCGTTCGCGCCACCTTGCAGTCCCTCGCGGGAGGGATGGTGGCGCTGCGCATGGCGCGCAGGCGCTTGCCCATCTCCGCTCCGTCGGGGGTGGGCTTTTTGCTATGCGCCGCTGGGCACATCGCACCCACCTCGCGGGCCTGCTCGCCCTCGCCGCTGGCGCGGTGTGCGGGCGGGGCGGCCGCGCGCCGTCCGGCCCCCTCGCGGTCACGGACGACGCCGGCCGCACGCTCACCCTCAGCGCGCCCGCGCGCCGCATCGTGTCGCTGTCGCCCGCCGTCACCGAGCTCGTGTTCGCCCTCGGCGCGGGCGACCGCCTGGTGGGCCGCACCACGTGGTGCGACTACCCGCCCGCGGCGCGCGCCGTGCCGAGCGTCGGGGATGGGCTGAATCCCAACATCGAGGCCGTCGCCGCCCGCCGGCCGGATTTGGTCGTCCTGTACCGCTCGCCGCTCAATGAGACCGCTGCCCGGCAGCTCGAGCGGCTCGGGATCGCCGCGGCCGTGGTGCGACAAGACCGCCTGGAGGATGTGGCGCGGGCGGCGCGCCTGGTCGGGCGACTGGTGGGACAGGAGGCCCGAGCCGAGGCGCTCGCCGACACCCTGACCCGCCTCGTCACCCAGCCCGCGCCGCGCGCGCACACCCGCGTCGCGTTCGTGGTGTGGGACACACCGCCCATGGTGATCGGGGCCGGAAGCTACCTGGACCAGCTCGCCACCCTGGCCGGCGTCGAGAACGTGTTCCACGACATCGGCCCGGCGTCGGCCGTCGTGGCGCTCGAGACCCTCGCCACCCGCGACCCGGACGTGATTGCGGTGCTGCGCGACAGCGCCGCGAGCGGGCCTCCGGCGTTCGCCCGCCGGGCGGAATGGCAGGTGATCCGGGCGGTCCGGGAGCGGCGCTTCGTGTACCTCACCGGGTCGCTGTTCGGCCGGCCGGGCCCCCGCGCGCCCCAAGCCGCCGCCGAGCTCCGGCGCCTCACCGAGGCACCCGCACGGTGAAGTGGCTCGGGCTGGGCCTCGTGGCCGTCGGGGCGTTCTTGAGCGCGGTGCTGCTCGGGCCCGCGCATGTGCCGCTCGCGGGCGCGCTCAGCTCGGACATCGTGCGCACCCTGCGGCTGCCGCGCGCGATCCTGGCGTTCCTCGTCGGCGGGTCGCTCGCGCTGTCGGGCGCGGGGCTCCAAGCCCTCGTGCGCAATCCGCTGGCCGACCCGTTCCTGCTGGGGCTCTCGGGAGGCGCGGGACTCGGCGCAGTGGTAGCCCTGGCGCTCCACGTCGCGAGCCCCTGGGCCCTCCCCCTCGCCGCCTTCGCCGGCGCGTTGGGCGCGATGGCGCTCGTCTATCGCCTCGGCCTCGTCGGGGGCGCGGCGCTCGACCCGCGCATCCTGATTCTGGCGGGAGTCGCGGTCGGCGCCTTCGCGGCGGCGGTGACGACGGCGATCGTGTCACTCTCGGACGCCGCCGAGCTGCGCAACGCGTTTCTCTGGCTGTGGGGCGGGCTGTCGGGCGCCTCGTGGGACTCGGTGCGGCTGGTCGCGCTGTATGCCGTGCTCCCCATCGCCGTGCTGCTCGCCGCCGCCCGGCCCCTCGATCTCCTCGCGCTGGGTGAGGAGCCCGCCCGCCACCTGGGCGCGGACGTGGAGCCGCTGAAGCGGCGCGTGTTTCTCGCCGCGTCACTGCTCACGGCGGCGGTGGTGGCGGTCTCGGGCGTCATCGGCTTCGTGGGGCTCGTCGTCCCCCACGCGATGCGGGCGCTCTGGGGCCACCGCCACCGCACGCTGCTTCCCGCGGCCTTCCTGGGGGGCGGGGCGCTGCTCGCGCTCTCCGACACGGTGGCTCGGGTGGCGGTCGCGCCGCGCGAGCTGCCCGTGGGCATCGTCACCGCCCTGGTGGGCGTTCCCGCCTTCGCCTTCCTGCTGCGCCGATGGACCGCGAACTGATCCTCGACGTGCGAGACGTCGCCTATCGCTATCCGGGCGCGAGCACGGACGCGCTCGCCGGGGTCAGCCTCGCGGTGCGCGCCGGCACCGTGCACGCGGTCCTGGGACCGAACGGGGGCGGCAAGACGACGCTGGTGCGCGTGGCCTTGGGCGTAGTGGCGCCCCGCGCCGGCACGACGACGATCCTCGGGCGAGCAGCCGCCGCGTGGTCGCGGCGCGAGCTGGCGCGCGTGGTCGGCGTCGTGCCGCAGCAGGAGGAGAACCTGTTCCCGCAGCGCGTGCGCGAAACGGTGCTGCTCGGGCGCTACGCCCACCTCTCGCTGTGGGGCGCCGAGCGTCCCGCCGACCACGCCGCCGTGACGCGGGCGCTCGCGCGCGCCGATGTGCTCGACCTGGCCGACCGCTGGGTCTGGGCACTGTCGGGCGGCGAGTACCAGCGCGTGCGGCTCGCCCGCGCGCTGGCCCAGGAGCCGCGGCTCCTCGTGCTCGACGAGCCGACGGCGAGTCTCGACCTCCGCCATGAGATGGAGCTGTTCGAGCTGATCCGCACACTCGCGGCCCAAGACGGGCTCGCCGTGGTGCTCATCACTCACCACGTGAACCTCGCCGCGCGCTACGCCGATCGCGTGCTGCTGCTCGCCGGCGGACGCAGCGCGGGCGACGGCCCGCCGGCCGACGTGCTCACGCGCGAAACGATCGAGCGCGTGTTCGCCTGGCCGGTCGCGATCGCGCCGTTCGACGGTCGCCCCCAGATGATCCCGCTCCGCAAACACCCGTGAGGCCGCCCATGCACACCCGGTACTGCCGCGCGCTCCCGCTCCTCGTCCTCCTTCCGATCGGGCTCGCGGCGCAACAACCCACCGACACCCTCACCCTACGACCAGTGGTGGTGACCGCCACTCGGCTCCCCACGCCCGCTGACGCCGTCCCGGCCGCCGTCACCGTCATCAGCGGCGCCCAGCTCGCCGCGCAGGGCATTCGCACCGTGGCGGACGCGTTGCGCACGGTGCCCGCGGCGAGCGTGCTCGTCACCGACGCCTATGGGAGTCAGACGTCACTCTTCCTGCGCGGCGGGGAGAGCGACTATGTGAAGGTGCTGATCGACGGCGTGCCCCAGAATGCGCCGGGCGGCGCCTACGACTTCGCTAATCTCACGACCGACAACATCGACCGGATCGAGGTGGTGCGGGGACCGGTCAGCGTGCTGTACGGGTCCGACGCCGTCACGGGCGTGGTGCAGATCTTCACCCGGGACGGCCACGGCGCCGCGCACGGGAGCGTCGCGCTGGCCGGTGGCACCTACGGCACGAGTGCGCTCGAGCTCGCCCTCGCCGGAGGTGACGAGCGAGCGGGCTACGCCGTCGGAGTGTCGCGCTTTGCGAGCAACGGCGTGTATGCGATCGACAACCAGTATCGGAACGAGGTCGTGAGCGCGCGGGTGCGCTTCCGGCCCGATGCCCGCAACGACGCAGCGCTCTCGTTCCGCTACGACGATGCGCCCTATCAGTTCCCGACCGACGCGAGCGGCGCCGTCGTGAGCAACAACCAGCATCAGCTGGCGCGCGGCCCGTCGGTCGGGCTGGACCTCGGGCATGTGTTCGCCGGGCGGGTCGAAGGCCGCGTCACGGGCGACTGGACCCGCGCCAATTACCAGTACGCCATCGGTCCCAATAACCCGAGCGACACCCAAACCTTTGCGTTCCAGAGCGCCGATTGGGTCACGCGCCAGGGTCTCGATGCCCGGGCCAACGTGCGACTGTGGGCGAATGATGTGCTCACCGCGGGGGCCGCGTTTGAGCACCAGGCGATGGAGGGGAGCACCCTCGCCGGCGCGCACTCCCGCGACGACGGGGCCGCGTACGCGCAGTTCGCCACGGGGCTCGAGCAACCCCTGAACTTCGCGCTCGGCGCCCGGGTCGAGGATAACCAGCGTTTCGGCACCTACGCCACCTACCGGGCGGCGGCGTCGGGCCGGATCGCCGCGCACACGCGCGTCATCGCCTCGGTCGGCACGGGATTCAAGGAGCCGAGCTTCTATCAGAACTTCGCGACCGGCTTCGTGCGCGGGAATCCCGACTTAAAACCCGAGCACACCGTCAGCTGGGAGACCGGCGTGGTGCAGGCGGTGGCCGGCGGGCGCGTCACGGTGAGCGGCACGTACTTTCACGAACGCTTCCGCGACCTGATCCAGTACACGGGCCAGCCCGTGGGGCCCGACTCGGTCAACTACATCAACGTCGCCGAGGCCCGAGCGCAGGGCGTCGAGCTGAGCGTGCGGTGGGCCGTGGCGGCCCCGGTGTCCGTGGACGCGAGCTATACGTATCTCGACTCGCAGGACGCCGCGACGGGCCAACGGTTGCAACGGCGCCCGGCGCACCTCGGCAACGTGCGGCTCGGCTACCAGATCGCCCAGCGCGCGAGCGCGTCGCTCGCGGCGGTGTTCACCGGGGACCGGGACGACTACGACTATTCGGGCTTTCCAGCCGCGCGGGTCACGTTGCCGCCCCACACCCGTGTGGACCTGGCCGGCACCTACGTCCTGAGCGAAGCGCGGGGTGCGGTGCCGGGGTTCGCGGTGAACGCCCGGATCGAGAATCTCTTGAATGCCGGCTACGAGGACATCCAGGGCTTCCCTGCGCGGCGGCGTACGATCCTCGCCGGTGGCCGGCTCGTTTGGGGCAGCTGATGCCGGTCTTCGTGGCCTGGAGCGGGGGGAAAGACAGCACGCTCGCACTCGAGGCGGTGCTGCGCGACGACCGGGAGGCGGTCGCGACGCTCCTGACCACCGTCACGGCTGGCTACGAGCGCATCAGCATGCACGGGGTGCGCCGCGCGCTGCTCGCCCGCCAGGCCGCCGCGTTGGGGCTGTCGCTCGCCGAGGTGAGGATCTCGCCCCAGGCGTCGAACGCGGAGTACGAGGCCAACATGAGCGCGACGCTCACCACGCTGCGGGCCCAGCACCCGGGGGTCGACAGCGTCGTGTTCGGTGACCTGTTTCTCGAGGAGATCCGGGCGTACCGCGAACGGATGCTCGGGCACGTGGGGATGCGCGGCCTCTTCCCCCTGTGGCATCGGGACACCACGCGGCTGGCCCATGAGTTCGTGGGCCGGGGATATCAGGCGATCCTGGCGTGCGTCGATGCCACGGCGCTCCCGGCCGCGTTCGCGGGCCGCGAGTTCGACCGGGCGCTCCTCGCCGACCTGCCGTCCGGGGTGGATCCGTGCGGCGAGAATGGGGAGTTCCACACCTTCGTGTACGCGGGCCCGATCTTCGCGACACCGATCCCCGTCTGCCGCGGGGAGATCGTGGTGCGCGACGGGCGCTTCGTGTATTGTGATCTCCTGGAGCCCGCAGCATGAGCGGGCGGGGCGACCCCGCCGCTCAGGACCTGCGGAAGAACGCCCCGCTCCGCACTATTATTCGGGAGCAGGCGCGGTTGGGACTTCAGCGAAGGACGCCCGTGACGCGATGGATCGTGGGAGCGCTGGCCTTGCTCGCCGGCTGCAGCGATGCGCTCGAGCAGACAAGCTCGGCGGGGCAGGTGATCGGCGTCGTCAACTCGACCGATCGGACGCTCTCGCTCATCGCCGCGAGCGACTTCACCGTGGCGACACGGGCGTATGCGCCCGCGGGCGCGGCGCCCACCACGATCGCCAGCCTCGGGCACGTCTTCGTCGTCCCCCTGGGACCGGCCAATGCCGCCGCGGTCGATGTCCTGGCGCCCCCCTGCACGAACGTTTGCCCCAACCCGGACTACGTGTTAGCGCTCCCCTCCGGGTCCGGTGCCACGGGCGTCGCCGTCCAAGACAAATCGATCGCTTGGATCGCGAACCCCAACCTCAACACGGTCACGCGGCTCAACTACCTGACGGGCGACACCGCGAGCCGGGGCGTGGGCGTCTCCCCCCAAGCCGTGGCGATCGCCGGGTCGCGGGTGTTCGTCGTCAATGCGAATCTCGCGAGCGGCGCGCCGGCCGGCCCGAGCTGGCTCTCGTCCTTCGATTGTTGCCAAACGACGCCGGTCGATTCGATCCCCCTCACGGGCGTCGCGGCGCGGTTCGCGGTCGTGGGAGACGACAGCTTGCTGTATGTGATCGCGTCCGGGCACGCGGGCAAAGCGGACGGGACGCTGTCGATCGTGGACCCGCGGCTCCGCACGGAGATCGCCGTGCTGAACGGCCTGGGCGAGTCGCCCGGCGCGGCCGTGTTCCATCCCAGCGGGCGCCTGCTCATCGCCTCGCGCACCGAAGGGATTCTCGAGGTCTACACCCCGACCAAGACTCTCGCCCGAGGCCCCGGCAGCGGGGTCAAGCCCGAGGGGGACGGCGTATCCGGGCTCGCGATCGATTTGCGAGGCCATGTGTACGCGGTCGCGCCCGGCTCGTGTCAGGCGGCCGGCGCGGTCCATGTGCTCGCCGCCCCGCCCGACTATGGGCAGATCCGTCGGGTCACCGTGGGCGTTTGCCCGGCGAGCGCCGCCGTCGCCGCCACGCCATAGCCATGGCCCTCGTCACCACGTCGGCGCTGGTGCTCCAAACCTACCGCTACAGCGAAACATCCAAGGTGGTGCGGCTCGCCACGCGCGAGCTCGGCGTGCAGAGCGCAATCGCGAAGGGGGCGCTGCGGCCGCGGAGCCGGTTTGGGGCCGGGCTCGAGCTGCTGAGCGAGGGCGTGGCGCAGCTGTACTTCCGCGAAACGCGCGATCTGCATACGCTGAGCGCGTTCGACGTGGTCACCTTGCGGCGCGAGCTCGCGCAGGACGTGAGCCGGTTCGCCAGCGCGGCGGCGCTCGCCGAAGTGATGCTCAAGATGGCACCGCCGGCGCCCCTCCTCGCCGCCTACGAGACGCTCACCACCGCGCTCGACGCGCTCGCCGCCGCTCCGCCGGCCCGCGCCGACGCCACCGCGCTGCGCGCCCTGTGGCTCTTGCTCGGCGTGCTAGGGTTCGAGCCGTCGCTCACGACCTGCGTGCGCGACGGCAGCGCCGTCGCCCCGGACGGCGCGCACCCCGTGGCCTTCAGCGTAGGGGAAGGGGGCGTGCTCTGCCCGCGCTGCACGCCGGCCGGCCCGGCGCAGCCGCCCACCCAGCTGCCGGTGGAGGCGTACCGCGACCTGGTCGCCCTGAACGACGCGGCGGCGCCGCTGCCCGAGCTCGCCGCCGCGCACGCCGCCGCCCATCGCCGCCTCGTCGCCCGGTTCGTCCGCTATCATCTGGACGAGGCCGGCTCCTTGTCCGCCCTCGACTTCTGGGAGCGTCGCGCGTGGGTAGCCCCCGTGCCCCCCAAACCGCATCCGGTCCCGTCCGCCGCTTCGTAATCGGCACCGCCGGTCACATTGACCACGGCAAGACGGCGCTGGTCAAGGCGCTGACCGGCGTCGACACCGACCGCTGGGAAGAAGAGAAGCGCCGCGGCATCACGATCGACCTCGGTTTCGCCCCCCTGCCGCTCGGCGACCAGATCCAGGCCAGCGTCGTGGACGTCCCAGGGCACGAGGGGTTCGTGCGCAACATGCTCGCCGGCGCCACCGGGATCGACGTCGCGCTGCTCGTGATCGCGGCGGACGAAGGCATCATGCCACAGACCGAGGAGCACCTGGCGATTGTCGAGCTCCTGGGCGTGCGCCGTGGTATCCCCGTGATCACGAAACGGGACGTGGCCGAGCCGGAGTGGCTCGACCTCGTGCGCGGAGAGGTCGTGGCGCGGCTCGCGAACAGCCGCGTGCGATGGGAGGCGCCCGTGGCGACGTCCGTGGTGAGCGGGGACGGCTTGGATGAGCTCCGGGCCGCCCTGGGCCGCGTGGCGGCAGATGTGGTCGAGCGCCCGGCGGATGACCTGTTCCGCCTTCCCATCGACCGCGTGTTCGCGCTGGCGGGGGCGGGGACCGTGGTGACCGGCTCCACCTGGAGTGGCACCGTGGCGGTCGGGGACGCCGTGCGGCTCTTGCCGCTCGGGCGCGAGGTGCGCGTCCGCTCGATCGAGGTGCACGGCGAACAGGCCCCGCGCGCCGTGCCCGGGCGCAGAACGGCGTTGGCGCTCGTGGGCGTCGACAAAAGCGAACTCGAGCGGGGCCACGTCGTGGTGACAGGGTCGGGCTGGGAGGCCACCACGCTGCTCGACGTCGCGGTGGAGCTCCTCCCGGGCGCGCGCCGGCCCATCGCCGCGCGTACCCGCGTGCGGGTGCACCTGGGCACGGCCGAGGTCCTGGCGCGCGTCCTCGGCGTGCGCGCCGTAGCGCCTGGAGAGCGGGGACTCGCCCGGCTCGCGCTCGAACGACCGCTCGTGGCGCGCGGCGGGGACCGCTTCGTGCTGCGCTCCTTCTCGCCCGTCACGACGATCGGCGGTGGCGTGGTGCTCGACCCCTTCCCGCGGCGGCGGTCGCGCCTGCGCCAACGCGCCATCGCCGCCGACCAGACACCGGCGGCCCGCCTGGCCACGTTTGCCACCGAGGCGGGGCTCGTGGGCCTCGCGCTCGACGGGCTCCCGGTGCGGCTCGGGGTCCCGCCGAACGGGGTCGGCCCGCTGCTCGCCCAGGCCGGAGTCGGGTTACTCACGCTGAGCGATCGCGTCGTCGCGCGAGAGGCCGTGGCGAGCGAGGCGACGCGGCTGGGCGAGCTCGTCCACCGCTACCACGCCGACCATCCGCTCGACCC
>DATBBW010000038.1:0-12018 GCA_036270795.1 Gemmatimonadales bacterium
AGTGCTGCTGGATCTGCTTGAAGTCGTTCTCCGAGAACGACCAACTCGCCGCACCCGCCATCACGTGCCCCCGGGTCAGTCGGACTCGGCCATGTCCCGCCGCGCGAGCAGTGCCTGCGCGATCGTCACGCCGTCGGCGTACTCGAGATCGCCGCCCACCGGAAGCCCCCGCGCGATGCGGGTCACCCGGATCCCGGTCGGCTTGAGGAGCTGCTGGAGATAGGTCGCCGTGACCTCGCCCTCCATGGAGGGATTGGTCGCGATGATCACTTCCCGCACGCCCGAACCGTTCGCGACCCGCTCCACGAGCCGGTCGAGCCGCAACGCCTCGGGCCCCACCCCTTCGAGCGGGGACAGTCGCCCTCCCAGCACGTGATAGCGCCCCCGAAACCGCCCCGCGCGCTCGATCGCGGTCACATCGGAGGCTTCCTCGACCACGCACAGCACGCTCGCGTCACGGCGCGGATCGCGACAAATGGCGCACGGGTCGTCGTCGGTGAGCGTCCCGCAGGTGGCACAGGCCCGCACGCGCTCGCGGACTGTGCGGATCGCATCCGCTAACCGCACGGCGGTCTGCACCGGCTGCTTCAGAAGATAAAACGTGAGCCGCTGTGCCGTCTTCCGCCCGATCCCGGGGAGCTGGGCCAGCTCCGTCACGAGATCATCGATAGCCGACACGACGGACTACAGCGGCGGCTGAAACGGGAACGGCAGGCCCGAGGCGAGCTTTTTCACCTCCGCCTGGTACAGCTCGGCGGCGCGCTGCTGCGCCTGCGACACCGCGGCGAGCACGAGGTCCTCAAGCAGCTCCACATCGCCCTGGGCGACGGCCTGGGGGTCGAGCTTGATGGCGCGGATTTGGCCGCGCCCGTCGGCGGTGGCCTGCACCATCCCCCCACCGGCCGAGCAGGTCACCGTCTGCTGCGCTAGCTGAGACTGAATCTCCGACCACCGGAACTGCATCTGCTGCCCCAGCTGGAGCAGACTCGATAAATCCGCCATGCGCCGAAAGTTACCCCTCGCCCAAATAGGTAGCAAGCTATTCCAACAACTCCAAATCTAACGCATCCACGGCGGCGTTGAGGCTCGGATCCTGAGCCCGCAACGACTTGAGGCGCGCGTCGCGGGCCGTGTCCTCCGTGAGCCGGGCCGGACGCACCCGCGCCGGTTCGCGGCTCCCCGCGCCCTCGAGCCCGACGCGCACCGCCTCGAGAGCGTAGCGTCCCACCAGCTGGGCGACCGCCTCGCGCTGCCGCTCAATCCCCTCGGCGGGCACGGCGGCGCCGTCCACGAGGCGGAGCGTGACGCTCGCGCCGTCGACACCCGCCACTTCCGTCTGGTCGAGTAGCGCGCCCAGCAACGGGCTCTTGACGCGCGCGTCGGTGATGATGCGAGGCCACAGCGAGCGCAGCCGCTCGAGCGTCAGCGGCCCCGGAGTGGGGGGCGCGGGGGCAGGAGCGGGAGCGGGAGCGGGAGCAGGAGCGCGGGGGGCGGGGGCGGGCGAGGGGGTGGCGGCGATGGCGCGGGGAGCGCTCGGGCGATCCGTCGGGCGGGCATGCGATGCGGCGTCGCGCAGCACGGGCGCGTCCCCCGGTCCCGCGCCTCCCTCCCCCGTGCCCCCGCGAAGCGCACGCAACACCGCCTCGAGCTCCACCGTCCGGCTCATCAGCGCCCAGCGCAACAGCAGCAGCTCGACCGCCAAGCGGGGGTTGCCGCTCGCACGGAGTGTGGGCTCCATCTCCGCCAGCACCGCGAGCAGCCGCACCACGTCGGGCGCCGTGAGCGCGGCGCTGTAGCGCCGCACCACGGCCTGCATCGCTTCCGTGAGGCCTTCGGGGGCGCCGTCCAAGCCCACGAGCAGCACGGCGCGCAGCACCGCCCCCGCGCCGGCCACAAACTCACCGAGGTCGGCGCCGGCCTCGAGCAGCCGCTCGACCAGGGGGAACACGGCCTTCGCATCGCGTTCCGCCACGAGCCGCAACATCTCGCCGTAGTACTCGTCCGGAATGAGGCCCAGCACCTCGCGCACGCGCTCGGCCGTGAGCGGTCCGCCGCCGAACGACAACACCTGGTCGAGGATCGAGAGCCCGTCCCGCATCCCGCCGTCGGCGCTCTGCGCGATCAACTGAATGGCCGCGTCGTCCGCCGTGAGCGCCTCAGCCGTCAGCACCTGACGCAGCCGCTCCGCGATCGCGTGCGGGCCGATACGGCGGAAATCGAAGCGCTGCAGCCGCGACAGAATAGGCGCTGCGCTCTGCGCGATCTTCTGGGGCTCGGTCGTCGCGAACACGAACACCACGCGCGGCGGCGGCTCCTCGAGGATCTTGAGGAGCGCGTTCCACGCCTCCCGCGTGAGCATGTGCGCCTCATCCACGATGTAGACCTTGTGGCGGTCATCGGCGGAAGCGGCGTACATCGCCCGCTCACGCAGGTCTCGGGCGTCGTCCACACCGCGGTTCGAGGCCGCGTCGAGCTCCACGACGTCCAGATTCACGGCGCCGGTCCAGATGCGGCGGCACGAATCGCACTCGCCGCACGGCTCGCCCGCGCTCGTGGTGGCGCGGCGCTCGCAGTTCAGGGCCATGGCGAGGATGCGGGCCGCCGTGGTCTTCCCCACCCCCCGGGGCCCTGCGAACAAGTAGCCGTGGGCCACCCGCCCGCTCGCCACCGCCCCGCGCAGCGCGGCGGCGACATGGTCCTGAACGATGAGGTCGGCGAACCGCTTGGGACGGTATTTACGGGCGAGGGCAATCATGAGGCAGGGAATCTAATGCGCCGTGCCCTCCTCCGGCGTTCGCGTCGACGCGCGGGTAGCGATCCCCGCGGGAGGGCGTCCCCGGCGGCCGGACCGCCGGCGTGAGCCCTGGACAAGGTGCACCGCGCGACCGCGCTTACTCGCGCTCGCACCCCGCTTTTTCCAACCGGTGCGACGCCCCGTCGACGCCGGCGTAGAGGCTCTGGTCGCGCGCGGCGTGCGCCGCGTCGAGCACCCCCGCGGCGCGGCGGGCGGAACTGTACGCGAGCCAGGCGCGCTCGACGGCGCCGAGCTCACGCGCCAAGTCGGCGCACGCGATCGCGCGTCGGTCGAACTGCCCCGCACGGTCGTTGAACCGGCGGACCGCGAGCGCCACCTCGTCGCCCAGCCGCTCGAACGCCGGCACGGGGGCGGGGGGCGCAGCAGGCGGCGCCGCCCGAGGCGGAGGCGGCGCCTGGGGTTGCGGCCGCGAGGTCGCCGGCGGAGGCGAGCGCGGCTGGCGCTGCGCCGGAGGCTTGCTCGCGGCCGGGCGCCGCTTGAGGAACGGCAACTCCTTCACGCGGGATGCGAGCGCCTTCACGCGCGACGCGAACTCCCCCGCGCGCGCCGGCAACTCCCGCAGCGCTTGGGGCACCGTGAGCGATGGCAGCTCCGGCTGGAACCACCAGTACGCCCCCCCGGCGACGGCGACGACCCCGACGGCCATCAGGGCCCGCCACAGGCCGGGGCGTGGCTTGCGAGGGCGCCGCGGTTTGCGGGGGGCGGGCGGGGCCTCGGGCTCCTCGTACTCAGCCACTGCGCCCGCCTCGCCGCGGTCCTCAAACTCGTCGGGCCATTCCGGCGTGGCCGCGGCCGCGTCGTCGGCAGGCGCCGCCTCCCCGACCGACTCCTCCAGCGGCTCTTCGACCGCCTCTTCGGCCGGCTCTGCGACCGGCTCCTCGACCGGTTCCTCGACCGGCTCCTCGACCGGCTCTTCAGTGGCGGGCGCCGCTTCGGGTTCGGGCTCGGGTTCGGGCGCCGGAGGCGGCGGGGGCGGCGGGGGTGCCGGCCGCGGCGGGCGAAGTGGCGCCGGACGCGGGCGGAGCGGGGGCGGCGGCGCGCGCGAGGGCGTCGGCGTCGCGAAGTCTTCAGCCGTGGTGAGGAACTTGAGCTCCGTCGAGCGCTCCTCGCGCGGCGGTCGCTGGGGGGGCGCTGGCGCTGGCTCGGGCTCGGGCTCGGGCGCGGGCGCGGGCGCGGGCGCGGGTCGCACGACGGCGCTCCGCGACGTCACGTCCGCCGGGGGCTTCGCGGCCGCGGGCAGCGTGGCCGTGGACTGGGGCACCACGGGATTATAGGCCCGATAGTTTTTCCAGGTGACGAACGAGCGCTTCCGGCCGCCCGGCCGGATCGAGTCTTCCGCCAACAGTTCGTAGAACGGCAGCGCCATGCCGGTCCACCCTTCCCCGCCGGCGCGGAAAAACGCGCCGGCGGGCTCCGCGGCATTCGGCTCGACCAGCATCGCGACCTGCCACGGCTCGGCGAAGTATTGCTCGTGGGTCTCGACGTCGTCGTCGGACAACGAGAGCGGGAGCGGCGCGTGGGTGTGGTACCACCCGATGAGGTGCGCCTGCTGTTCCTCGAGCTGGGCTGCGATCCGGTCCCACAGCCGCGTCACCACGTCGCGGCTGCGGTCGCTGTAGATCGCCTGGTTCAAGCGCAACGCCGTGTCGATGACGAGGTAGGACACGTTGGTGTCCGGGCATTCGCACATGTCGCCGAGCAGAAAGCCCAGCATGCCCTGACCGGGGCGCACCGCCGTCGCCACGTGTTCGTGGATCGCGGTGAGCGCGTCTTGAGCCAGGAAGATGGGAAAGGGAATCGCGCTCGGCCGGACCTCCCCGCTCTGGGGAGCCCAAAGAATCGACCGAGCGACGGGGATCGGACGACGCAGGGGAGCGCTCGCGCCCATTGTCACAACATAATGCGGTGCTGCGTGACCCACGTCACCGGAGCACCGTCGCCACGAGTTCCGCCGCGCGCTCGATGTCGGGGCGGGAGATGTCGAGATGCGTCACCGCCCGCAGGCGCCGCGGCCCGAACGGCTCCATCAGCACGCCGACCGCCGCGAGCTGCGGCGCGATCGTCGCCGCCGTGTCGGCCTCGCGTACCAAGTCGAGCATCACGATGTTGGTTTCGGGCTCCACCAGCCGCACGCGCGGGCACCCGGCGAGGCGGTGGGCTAGGAGCCTCGCGTGCTCATGGTCCTCTCCCAGGCGCGTGAGGTGGTGGTCCAAGGCGTACAAGGCCGCCGCCGCGAGAATACCCGATTGGCGCATCCCGCCGCCCAGGCGCTTACGGATCTCCCACACGCGCGCCCGCTCGTCGGCCGCGACCGCGAGGCACGACCCGACCGGGCAGCCGAGCCCCTTGGAGAAGCTCACCATCACGCTCGCTGCGCCTCGGGCCAGCCGCGCCAGCGGCACGCCTGTGGCAGCCGCCGCGTTCCACAGCCGTGCGCCGTCGACGTGGACCTGCAGGCCCGCCCGGGTGGCCGTCGTCACAATCTCGTCCAGCACCGCCGGGGGCAGCACCGTCCCACCGGCGGCGTTGTGCGTGTTTTCGACTGCGACCGCGCCCGGCCGCGGCAGGTGGGGGGAGGGGGGGCGGAGCGCGGCCTGCACGAGCGCGGCCGTCAGCCGGCCGTCCGGGGTGGCGATGGGACGGATCTGGACGCCGCAGTTCGCCGCCACGCCCGCCAGCTCGTAATGCACGAGGTGCGCGTTGGCTTCCAGCAGGAGCTCCGTGCCCGGGCGCGTGAGCAGGGCGACGCCCGCCTGGTTCGCCTGCGTGCCCGACGGAAAGAACAGCGCGTCGCCCGTCCCGAGCAGCGCGGCCACGCGTTCCTCGAGGCGGCGCGTCGTCGGATCGCGGTCCAGCACGTCGTCGCCCACCTCGGCCTCGGCCATCGCCCGACGCATCGCGGGCGACGGCTGGGTCACGGTATCGCTTCGCAGGTCGATCGGCCGCGCCGTCATCCGAGCCGGACCCGCTGCGCGCGCTGCATCCGGATGAGGTCGTACATTTCCGCCACTTCGCCGCCGAGCAGGAACACGTACGCCGTGTAGTAAATCCACAACAGGAACAGGATCAGCGCCACGATGTTGGCGTCCGACGCGACCCGGTCGAGGGTCGCGAAGCGGGACACGTAGAGGGCATACAGCCGCTTCGCAACCTCGAAGGCGAGCGAGCAGAACACCGCAGCAAATAGCGCGGTGCGCCAATAGATCCGCCGGTTGGGCAGCAGCTTGAAGATGACGAAGAAGAGCAGCACCCCGAGCCCGAAGGCGCACGTCTCGAGGCCGAAGCGCCACAGCCAGTCGAGCGCGAAGCTGCCGGTTACGCTGCTCGCGTTCCGGGCCTCCCAGGCCGCCAACACACCGCTCAGGACCAGGAGGGCGCCGGCGCCGAACACCATGCCGAGATCGAGCAGCTTCGCGATCGGCCATGGGCGCCGCTCGTCGGTGTCGAACACCTCGTTCAGCGCCGCCCGCAGCCCCCCGAACAGCCGGGTCGAGAACCAGAGGAACAAGGGGAGCCCAAGCGCGGTGAGGCGGCCGCGGTGCCGCACGATGCCGCCGAGCGCGCTCTCGACCTGGACGAACACCTTGTCGGTCGCGCCGCCCGGCGTCGTCGGGAGGAAGCGCGACAGCAGTTGGTGCAGCTCCACCTGCTGGGTGGTGATCTGGTGCTGGACGAGGTAGCCGACGACGGCGAGCAGCAGGACGACGAAGGGGACGAGCGTCAGCAGGAGGTCGAACGACAGCGCGCTGGCCAGGAACGGGATGTTGTCCTCGTAAGCCGCCTCGAGGGTACGGCGCACGACTCCGGTCACCGACCGATGCCAGCCGCCGTCGGGCCTCACGCGACGGGCTCGTCCTCCTCCTCGCCGGGCTCCGCTGGTCGGGGCAGTGCGGTCCGACGCTCCGGGTCCGTTCGCCCCCCGCGGCGTCGGCGCTTCGCGTCGGTGAGGCGGCGCGCCACGGCCTCGCGGGCCGGCGGCTCATCGAGGTCGGCGTGGGCCCCTGCGCCCTCCCCTTCCTCCTCCTCCTCCTCGCGCTCCGGCGAGTCCGACTCGGCGCCCGCCTCGAGCAGCTGGCCCAGCTCGCCAGCCTTCTCGGCGGCGAGGTCGCGCAGCCCGCGCAGTTTGCGCGTCAACTTGATGCGGGTCGCGTCGCCAGGCTCAGGTGCAAACAGGAAGCCCAGCACCGCCCCGATCCCGAGGCCGAGCAGGAAGGAGCCGAACCCCGCGCCGCGCTCGCTCACTCGCCTGCCTCGAGGTCGTCGGGCGCCGCGACCGCCACAGGGCGCGGCTCGGCGTGCGACTGATGGGGGGGCCGCACGAAGCGGTCGGTCACGGCCCGGGTGTGCGGGACGCGGAGCTGCTCGAACAGGAACGCGAAGGTGCGCTCGAGATCGGCCCCGATCGCGGTGCGGACGTCGGCCGGCAGGTCCCACAGCCGGCGCTTGAACGGGCCGATCGCCTTCTTGCGGCTCTTGTAGATGAACTGCTGCTCGGTGTCGCCCCGCTTCCACTCGTCCTGGCACTCGGCCTTGACCCACTGGTTCAGCTCGGCCCGGAGCTCGGCGGGGAGCCGTGGATGGTCGAACACGATGGTCTGGAAGTTGGTGGCGAGGTGGATCTCGATCGCCTCGCACTCGGGGAAGCGGCCGAACGCCTCGGGTGGCAGCGTGGACGCGCCGTGCTGCACGGCGCCACCCAGACCGTAGCGGGCACGGGCCTCGCGCGACAGCGCCGCAAGTGCCTCGAGGTCGATTTGCACCTTGGCGATCGAGCCGTCGGGCAGCACGACACCGCCGTGGCTCGTCCCGGTTTGGACCGAGATCTTGCTGATCCCGGGCGCGCGGCCGCCGCCGAGGCGCCCCAGAGTCCGGCGGTAGCCTTCCATGAAGGCGCGCAGCTCGTGCACGTCCGAGTTCTTGCCGCCGACCTCGCCGATCTCTCCGCCCACCGACACCGTGACACCCGCGGGCTCCCGGTCCCGGATGAATTGGGTGAGTTCGGCGGCGCGTTCGTAGTTCACGCGCTGTTGCGTGTCCAGGTCGGGCTGGGAGAGGTCGACCAACGTCGAAGTGTCCACGTCGATGTTGTAGAAGCCGGCCTGCAGCTCCTCGTCGATCAGCGCCCGCACCGCCGCCAGCTCCGTGTCGGCGTCGGCGGCGTATTTCTTGGCGTTCACCTGGACGTGGTCGCCCTGGATAAAGAGCGGTCCGGTGAAGCCTTCGCGCAGCGCCGCCGCGGTCATCACCGCGACGTACTCGGCCGGGCGCTGGTCGGTGTAGCCGATTTCGGACCGGGCGATCTCGCAAATCACGGCGCCGACGTCGAGCCGCTTCGCCGCCCGGAAGATGGCGCGTCCCGAGTCGTAGGCGAGCATCCGCACGTTGATCGCCGGGGTCGTGAAGACCGGCGCTTCCCCGCGGCCGCGCGCCAGGTACAGCTCGTGGATCGATGCGGGGCGCACGCCGGCGGCCTGGCCGATCTCCCAGATGAGCCAGCGGGCCCGGGTCCGTTCCTCGGGCGCCCCGAACACCGCCTGGCGCACCAGGTCATCCATCGCCGCGCTCTGGCGCGCGGCCGGGCGCTGGAATCGTGTGAGGGTTTCGTCGGGTCCGTTGGACATGCCGCAGGCCTCCTGGCGACGAATCTAGGCCGCCCCTACCTCGATCACCAGCCCGTCGTACGCGGGCGCAACGCCCGCGGGCAGCCGTGCCGCGAGTTCGGCATGGGGCGCGTCGTGCGTGAGATGCGTGAGGAAGGTGCGGCGCGCGCCGATGCGCACCGCCGCGTCAACGGCTTCCGGGATCGAGAGGTGGAGCGGATGCGGCCGCGGCAACAACGCGTTCAGCACCAGCACGTCGAGCCCGGTGAGCTGGCGCCGCACCGGCTCGGGGATCGCCTTCGCGTCGGTGAGATAGGCGACCGCACCGATGCGATACCCAAACACGGTGCGATCGCCATGCGGCAGCGCCAGCGGGAGCACCGGCATCCCGACGATTTCCGCCTCGCAGCCGGCGTTGAGCGGATGGGCGGTCAGTTCCGGTTTGCTCGTGCCGGGCTGGGCGGGGGTCGCATCGAAGATGTAGCCGAAGCGCCGCCCGATCTCCGCCAGGGTCTCCGCCGAGCCGTACACTGGGAGCGGCCCGTGCTGCCGCACGGAAATGGCGCGCAGGTCGTCGATCCCGTGCAGGTGGTCGGCGTGGGCGTGCGTGAACAACACGCCATCCACCGACTCGACGCCCGCCGCGACGAGCTGGAGCCGCAGCTCAGGCGGCGTATCGATCAGCAGGTGACGCCCCGCGGCCACGAGCAGCGCGGCGCTGCGGGTGCGGCGGTCCCGCGGGTCGTCCGACGTGCAGGTGCGGCAGCGGCAGCCGATCTGCGGGACGCCGTAGGAGGTCCCGGTGCCGAGAAACACGAGCCTCACGTCACACGACCTCGACCTTGAGCAGGTTCGTCGCCCCCGACACCTCCCACGGCACGCCGGCGGTCATCACGATGCGATCGCCCGCATGGGCGAAGCCGCGTCGCAGGATCAGGTCGCGTACGACGGCGAGCATCGCTTCGTACCCGGGCACCTGGTCCACAAGCACCGGGGTCACGCCCCACACCAACGCCAGCTGCCGGTAGGTCACCCGCTCGGTGGTGACGGCCAAGATCGGAACCGGGGGGCGCTGCGCCGCGACCTTGCGCGCCGTGAAGCCGCCCTTGGTCAGGGTCACGATCAGCGGGGTCTTGAGCATCCGCGCCACGGCGCTCGTGCCAAGCGCGATCGCATCCTCGACCGAGACGCTCTCCGCCACACTGAAGCGGCGTTCGTCGCGGCTCGGTCCCACGTTGCCGCTCAAAGCCTGGCGCTCCATTTCGCGGATGATCCGGTCCATCGCGCCCACCGCTTCGAAGGGGTAGTCTCCCACCGCGGTCTCGGCCGAGAGCATCACCGCGTCGGTGCCGTCGAGGATCGCGTTGGCCACGTCGGACGCCTCGGCGCGGGTGGGCCGGGGGTGGTGCACCATCGATTCCAGCATCTGGGTCGCCGTGATCACCGGCTTCCCGTGACGGTTCGCCTCTCGGATGAGGCGCTTCTGCACGATCGGCACCTCTTCGAACGGCAACTCGACGCCGAGGTCGCCCCGGGCCACCATCACCGCGTCCGCGGTGTCCACGATGCGGTCCAAGTCGTCCAGCGCGGTCGCCTTCTCGATCTTGGCGATGAGCTTGACGTCGGGGGGGACGAGCGTGCGCAGCTCGGCCAGATCCTCGGCCCGCCGCACGAAGGACAGCGCCAGGTAATCCACCCCCGCGGCGACCGCATGCGCCGTGTCCTCCCGATCCTTCGCGGTGAGCGCCGGCGCGCTCACTTGCAACCCGGGGAGGTTCATCCCCTTGTGCGAGGTGAGCGTGCCGCCGTCGATCACGCGCCCCTCGACGCGGGGCGGGACGATCCGCGTCACCTCGACCGAGAGGAGGCCGTCGTCGAGCAGGATGCGCGCTCCGGGGCGGGCGTCGTTCGCCAGCCCGGCGTACGTCGTCGGTAGCTCGGTGCCGCGCGCGACGTCCTCGGGGGCGAAGACGACCGTCTCCCCGGCTTGCAGCACGCGCGGCTCGGGGAGCGCGCCGACGCGGATGCGCGGGCCCTGAAGGTCGACGAGGACGGCGACCGCCAATCCCGCTCGTTCGGCCGCGGCGCGCACGGCCGCGATCCACGCGGCGCGCAACTCGGGGGTACCATGCGAGGCGTTCACGCGGATCACGTTCGCGCCAGCGTCGATGAGGCTGGCGATGCGCGCCGGCGTAGTCGTGGCCGGGCCGAGCGTCGCGACGATCTTCGTGCGGCGGATCAGGTCGAGTCCCCTTGTGTGAGTGCCGCGACGAGCGCGGGCAGCACAGTGCCCGCGGGTCCGCGGCAGCGGATGTGCGCCACGGCCGAGAGCTCCGTCGGATCGGGATTCACCTCAATCACGGTGGCACCGGCCGCGCGCGCTATATAAGGAAGCTCGGCCGCCGGTTGCACCAGCCCCGACGTGCCGACGACGAGCATCACCTCACACCCCCGGGCGCGCTCCCACGCCGCCGCGCTCTCCCGCTCGGGCAGGGCCTCGCCGAACCACACCACGTCCGGCCGCACCGGCGCCCCACAGTCGAGGCAGCGCGGCGGCTCGCACTCGGCGTCCGTCGCCGGCTCCACCAACGCCTCGGCGGGGTAGGGATGCCGCCGCTCCGCGCACGAGAACCGCTCGAGCGAGCCGTGCAGCTCGAACACCTGCTGACTCCCGGCGCGGCGGTGCAGCCCGTCGACATTCTGCGTCACAATCGCCAACTCCGGCACGAGATGCTCCAGCGCGACCAGCGCGTAATAGCCGGCGTGCGGCGCGGCGGCCCGCACCAGCCGACGCCGCCACGCGTACCAACCGAACACGCGCGCCGGGTGGCGGCGAAATGCCGCCGGCGTCGCGAGCTCGGTCGCCTCGTAGCGCGCCCACAGGCCGGTCTGCGCCTCCCGGAACGTGGGGATCCCGCTCTCGCGCGACATCCCGGCGCCGGTCGTGACCACCACGCGACGCGCCGTGCGCAACCGCGCCGCCGCGTGCCGAATCGCGCCCGCGGCGTCCTCGCCCGTGCCCGCCGGCTCAGTAATCCACATTTCCCCGTCACCCCCGAGATGTGGAAAACTGCCCCGGGCGGCCGTGTGGAAACCGACTCACGAAGCCGTCCGCGGTGCGCGCTTCGAGACGCGGTAAGTGATTCGGGAGCGGGAGGCTACGGCGCCCGCCCTCGAGCGATCTCTCAAGTGCTCGATGGGAATCCACGGTGCACTCGCCCGCTGCATAAACATACGCACACCTGTAAGGCGGCCTACTGCACCATGCCGATCTGCTTCTGCTCGAGGCGCTGCCGGAATTCTTGCAGCAGGTGCACGGCTCGGGCGATGCTCGACGCCGGCAGCCCTTCGATCGCCCGCGCGGCGAGGCGCCGTTCCAGCTGGCCGACCCGCAGCAGCACCTCGAGCCCATGGCGCGTGAGGGTCACGCGCACGCCGCGGTCGTCGTCGGGGTCCGGGGTGGTCTCCACGAGCCCTTTGCGCTCGAGTCGCTGGATGAACGTGGTCGCGGCCGCGCGCGACACGCCGAGCTCGGCGGCGATCTCCTTGGGGCGGGCGCCGTCCGGGCCGCCAGCGTCCACGGCCGTCAGCGCCGCCTGGGCG
>DATBBW010000039.1:0-7272 GCA_036270795.1 Gemmatimonadales bacterium
GGCCCGCTCGAAGATGCCGCGGTTGGGCTCGTACCCCTCGGGACACGCGAGCCGCAACTCGAAACCGAGCACCTGGGCCGCCTCGATCCAACTATTCGCCATGTTGTTCCCGTCGCCGATCCACGCCACCCGCTTGCCGTCCCACCCCCCCAGCGCCTCCCGCACCGTGAACAGGTCCGCCAGCACCTGGCACGGATGCGACAGGTCGGTGAGGCCGTTGATGACGGGGATGGTGGCGTAGCGAGCGAGCTCCACCACCTCGGCGTGGTCAAAGGTCCGGATCATGATGGCGCTGACGTAGCGCGACAGCACGCGCGCCGTGTCCGGGATCGGCTCGCCCCGGCCCAGCTGGATGTCCCGCGCGGACAGGAACAGGGCTTGGCCGCCGAGCTGGTAAGTCCCGACCTCGAAGGAGACGCGCGTGCGGGTGCTCGATTTCGCGAAGATCATCGCCAGGGTCTTGCCGGCGAGCGGCGCTTCGCGGTACCCCCCCGCCTTCATCCGCTTGGCGAGATCGAACAGGGCGAGGATCTCATCCCGCGCGAGGTCGGTGACGGCGAGGAAGTCGCGTTTGGTCATGGATTCCCCGGGCGGGCGGTCAAAATGACAGGGTGCGACTGCTAAGTGTACGCGCCGCGGAATCCCCAGACAAGGCAGGCGACTAAAGGATGTAGCGCCGCAGGTCCTCGTCGTCGACGATCTTCGCGAGGCGTTCGCGCACCTGCGTCGCATCGAACGCGATGTGCTTCTCGGCGAGCTCGGGCAGCTCGAACAGCACGTCCTCGAGCAACGTCGTCATGACGGTGTGCAGCCGGCGGGCGCCGATGTTCTCCATCCGCTCGTTCGCCTTGGCGGCGATCCGCGCGATCTCGCGCACTCCGGCGTCCGTGAAGGTGAGCGTCGCGCCCTCCGCGGCGCATAGCGCGGCGTATTGCTTGGTGAGCGCGTTCTCGGGCTCCGTCATGATGCGGACGAAGTCCTCCTCGGTGAGCGGCTGCAGCTCGACTCGGATGGGGAAGCGACCCTGGAGCTCGGGGATCAGGTCCGACGGCTTGGCGATGTGGAACGCGCCCGCCGCGATGAACAGGACGTGATCGGTGCGCACGTAGCCGTAGCGGGTCTGGACGGTGGAGCCTTCCACGATCGGCAGGAGGTCGCGCTGCACCCCCTCGCGCGACACGTCGGGCCCGACCGTGCCCCGCTCGCCGGCGATCTTGTCCAGCTCGTCGATGAAGATGACGCCGTGGTTCTCGACGCGCTCCAGCGCTTCGTTCACCACATCGTCCATGTCGACCAGCTTCTTCAGCTCCTCGTCGACCAAGATGCGGCGCGCCTCGTGCAGGTGCACGCTGCGGCGCTTCTTCTTCTTGGGCATCATCTCCTGGAGCCATTCGGTGAGGTTGAAGTCCGGGCCCTCCATGCCCTGCGGCGGCTGCATCATCTCGAGCATTGGGAAGCCTTGCTGCTGCACTTCGATCTCGACGTCACGCTCTTCGAGCTTCCCGTCCCGCAGCTGCTGGCGCAGCTTTTCGCGCGTCCGGCGGCGCCGCTCCGTGGCCTCGACGTCGGCCTCGGGGGCTTTGGGGGTGACGTCGCCCTTCGACGAGACCACGAATAGCGGGCGGTTCTCGCTGCGTCCCTCCCCCTTCTCGCCCCCGACGACGGGGGGGGCGGGTGGGGTGGGCGTGGCCGGCAAGAGCAGGTCGAGCAGGCGCTCTTCGGCGCGCGCCTCCGCCTCCGGATAGACGTCGTCCTCGCGCTCCGTCCGCACCATGTTGATCGCGACGTCGACGAGCTCGCGCACCATGGACTCGACGTCCCGGCCCACGTAGCCGACCTCAGTGAACTTGGACGCTTCGACTTTAAGGAACGGCGCCCCGGCGAGCCGCGCGAGCCGGCGCGCGATCTCGGTCTTCCCCACACCCGTGGGGCCGATCATGATGATGTTGTTCGGCAGGATCTCGTCGCGGATGTCTTCGGGCGCCTGGGCGCGCCGCCAGCGGTTGCGCACGGCGATCGCGACGGCCTTCTTCGCCACCTCCTGGCCCACGATGTAGCGGTCGAGTTCCGCCACGATCTTGCGGGGCGGTAGCTCCTCGAGCCAGGGCAGCTCCTCCACCGGCCCCGGCGCGGGCGGTGGAGCGCCGGGCGCGGCTGGCGCCGGCGGGGCGGGCGGGACGGCGTCGTCGGTCGGGGTCCGCGTAGGGTCGGCCATCACAGCTCCAAGATGGTGATGTGCATGTTGGTGTAGACGCAGATCTCGGCCGCGATTTCAAGCGAGCGTTGCACCACATCCCGGGCAGGGAGGTCCGACGCGCGCAACAGGGCCCGCGCGGACGCCAGGGCGTACGTCCCCCCCGACCCGATGGCCAGCACACCGTCGTCCGGCTCGATCAGCTCGCCCGAGCCGGAGATCACGTAGCCGTGCTCCTTGTCGGCCATTACGAGCAGCGCCTCGAGCCGGCGTAGCACGCGATCCGACCGCCAGTCCTTCGCCAGCTCGACGGCCGCGCGCGGCAGGTTACCGGGGTAGCGCTCCAGCTTTTCCTCGAACTTCTCAAACAACGTGAATGCGTCGGCCACCGCGCCCGCGAAGCCGGCGAGAATCTTCCCGCCCTTCAGCGTGCGCACCTTGTTGGCGTTGGCCTTCATGACCGTGTCGCCGATCGTGACTTGCCCGTCGCCGCCCATGGCGACGTGCCCGTTGCGGCGGACGCACAGAATGGTCGTGCCGTGTATGTGCTGCATGTCCCTCACGCGCGCGGATGGGCTTGATGATAGACCCGCTTCAAGCGTTCCACCGATGTATGAGTATACACCTGCGTCGTGCTGAGCGACGCGTGGCCGAGCAGCTCCTGCACCGCTCGCAGGTCGGCGCCGGCGTCGAGCAGGTGTGTGGCAAACGAATGCCGCAGCGAGTGCACGTGCAGCTCGCGGCCCCGCGCCAACGCGCCGAACAGGCGCTTGATGGCCAGTTGGACGCCACGCGATGTCAACCGCCGGCCGCGCCGACCCACGAACACCGCCCGGCGGTCGGCCGTTCCCGTCACCGCCAAGGCGTCGCGCACCCGGTAGTAGCGCCGCAGCGCCCGGCCGGCGTGGCTCCCGACCGGCACGATCCGCTCCTTGCGCCCCTTGCCCCGCACCTTCACCTGGTCCGACACGAGGTCCACGTCCAGGTCGTTTAACCCCGCGAGCTCCGCGAGGCGGATGCCCGTCGAGTAGAACAGCTCGAGCATGGCCCAATCGCGCGCGGCGGCGAACCCCCCCACTTCGGCCCGGCGCTCGGCGTCCGCGACCACAGTCTCGATCTCCGCCCGGTCCAGATAGACGGGCAGCGTGCGCCCCACCTTCGGGGTGCGGGTCGCCTTGGCGGCGTTCACGACCACGCCCTGGGTCGCGTCCAGGAAGCGATAGAACGTGCGCAAGGCGGAGAGCGCCCGGGCGGCGGAGCGCTTGGCCAGGCCGCGCTGCTGCAGCGCGCCGAGCCAGCCCCGAATCGCCAGCCGGTCCACCCCCGCCCAGCGCCAGGGTCCGCCGTAGAAGCGGTCGCAAAACGCCGCGAAGTTCGCCACGTCCCGCGCGTAGGCCTTCACGGTATGGGGGGAATCGTGCCGCTCCTTCTCGAGGAACGCGACGAAGCCCGCGAGCTCGGGGGCGGCGGTCACGCCGGCGCCGCGGCGCTCAGGCGCGCGGCGAACGCGTCCATGTCCGCGAGGGCGCGCGCGACCAGCAACTCCTGGCGCCGGGCCTTGGCCTTGGGTGCCCGCTCGAGCGGCTCGAGCAGCCCAAAGTTGGCGTTCATCGGCTGGAAGCGCTCGGGATCGGCCGTATGGACGTAGCGGTACAGCGCGCCCAGCATCGTCGTGGGCGGCGGCACGGCCGGCTCGTCGCCGGCCAGCACGCGCGCCAGGTTGATCCCGGCCAGGATCCCGGTGGCCGCCGACTCGGTGTACCCCTCGACCCCGGTGAGCTGCCCGGCGAACAACAGCGTGGGGTCGTCGCGGGCCGAGAGGTGAGCGCTCAGGGCGCGGGGCGCATTGATGTAGGCGTTGCGGTGGATGCTGCCGTAGCGCAGGAACTCGGCGTGCTCGAGCCCCGGGATCATCCGCAACACGCGTTGTTGCTCGGGGATCCTGAGCCGAGTCTGGAAACCCACTAAGTTCCACATCTGGCCGGCGCGGTCCTCCTGGCGCAGTTGCACCACGGCGAATGGCTCCCGGCCCGTCCGCGGGTCCGGAAGGCCAACCGGTTTCATGGGGCCAAAGCGCAGCACATCGCGTCCGCGCGTGGCCATCTCCTCCACCGGCAGGCACCCTTCGAAGTAGGGTATCCGGTCGAACTCGTGGATCGGCTGGTATTGCTCTCCCGTACGGAGCGCCGTCACAAAGGTGTCGTACTGCGCCTCGGTCAGCGGCGCATTCCAGTAGTCCGCGCCGCCGCCCTTGCCGTAGCGCGAGGCGCGAAATAGCCGGCTGGGATCGAGTGACTCCCCCGCCACGATCGGCGCGATGGCGTCAAAGAAGGCGAGTGCTTGGGCGTCGAGTCGCCGCGCGATGGCCGCCGCGAGCGCCTCCGAGGTGAGGGGGCCGGTCGCCACCACGCCGGGAGCGGGGAGGGTGGTCACCTCGCCGCGGATCAGGGTGACGTTGGGGTGGAGCGTGACCCGCGCGTGCACCGCCTCCGAAAACGCGGCGCGGTCCACCGCGAGCGCCGCACCGCCAGGGACGCGCGCCCCCTCGGCCGCCGTGAGCACGACGCTGCCCAGCCGCTGCATCTCGGCTTTGAGCAGCCCGTGGGCGTTCGTCAGCTCGACCGATTTAAAGGAGTTGCTGCAGACCAGCTCGGCGAGGCGATCGGTGCGATGCGCGGCGGTCGTGCGAGCGGGTCGCATCTCGTGGAGCGTGACCGCGATCCCCCGCTCGGCCAGGGCCCACGCGGCCTCGCTCCCCGCGAGCCCGCCGCCCACGACGGCGGCCGTCAGCCCGCGACCGATTCCGCCGGGGTGGCCTCCTCGACCGTCACTTCGTGTCCGCACTTCAGGCACTTGCGCGAGACTCCCTTCGCCTTGGTCTGCTTCTCTTCCATGCCGAGGAACCCGCAGCTCGGGCAGGCGACCGGAACGGGGCGGTTCCAGATCGAGTAGTCGCACTCCGGGTAGCGCAGGCAGCCGAAGAAGTTGCGTCCCTTTTTGGTGCGGCGCTCCGCGAGATCGCCGGTGCCGCATTTCGGACACTTCACTCCCAGCGGTACCGGGCGCGTGTGCTTGCAGGCCGGATAGCGCGTGCACGCGAGGAACTCGCCGTAGCGCCCGGTCTTGATCACCATCGGGGCGCGACACTCCTGACAGATCGCGTCGCTGGGGCGGTCGGGCACCTTGTCCCGCCGCAAGGGTCTCGTGAACCGGCACTCGGGGTAGCGGGCGCATGCGATGAACGGCCCGAACCGCCCGCTCCGCACGATCAGCCCGCTCCCGCACGTCGGACATTTCTCCTTGTGCAGTTCGGACAGATCATGCACGTCGTGGATGATCTGCTGCACGTCCACCGCGTCGAGCGCCTTCGAGAACGGTCCCCAGAAGTCCCCCAGCACCTGCTGCCACTCCAGGTCACCCTCCTCGACCTTGTCGAGCTCGTTCTCCAGCTGCGCCGTGAACCCGACTTCGAACACCGCCGGGAACGAGCGCTTCATCACACTCCACACCGTCTCACCGAGCGGCGTGGGCGCGAAGCGGCGATCCTTCGCGGTCGCGTACCACCGCGTCTTGAGCGTCGAGATGATGGTCGCGTAAGTCGAGGGGCGTCCAATGCCCAGGCGTTCCAGCTCCTTCACGAGGCTCGCTTCGCTGAAGCGCGGCGGCGGCTCGGTGAAGTGCTGATTCGGCGTGATCTGCTTCACCGTAACCTGGTCGCCCTGCGCGAGCACCGGGATCGGCGGCAGGTCCTCCAGCGTCTTCCCTTCCTCCGGCTCGTGCGCTTCGTGGTAGAGGACATGGTAGCCGTTGAACAACATGCGCGACCCGGTCGCCCGGAACACGTAGCGGCCCAGGTCGAAGTCCACCTTGGTGGTCTCGAAGACTGCGGCCGTCATCTGGGAGGCCACGAAGCGCCGCCAGATCAGCTGATACAGCTTGAACTGCCGCGAGTCGAGATGCTGTTTCAGATCGTCCGGCCGCCGCGGCACATCGGTCGGGCGGATCGCCTCGTGGGCGTCCTGCACCCGGGTCTGGGTCTTGCCGCTCTTGTGGACGGCCGGCGCGTCGGGGAGATAGGGCGCGCCGAATTCCCGGCCGATGAAATCCCGGGCCTGGGCGATGGCCGAATCGGCGACCCGCACCGAGTCGGTCCGCATGTAGGTGATGAGCCCGACCGGGCCCTCGGCGCCCACCTCCACGCCCTCATACAGTTGCTGGGCGATCCGCATCGTCACCGCCGCCGAGAACCCCAGCTGCTTCGCCGCTTCCTGCTGCAGGGTGCTGGTGCGGAACGGCGGGGGCGCCGGCCGGCGCCGCTCGCCCTTCTCGACGGTGGTGACCGTGAACGGCAGCCGGAGCACGTCCGCCACGATCGCCCGCGCGCCCGCTTCGTCTTTGATCTCGGGCTTTTTGCCGTCGAGCTTGTGGAGCCGCGCCTGGAACGCCTGGCCGTCTTTCTCGAGATCGGCCTCGATCGTCCAGTACTCCTGCGCCACGAACTTGCGAATCTCCGCCTCGCGCTCGCAGATCAGCCGCAGCGCGACGGTCTGCACGCGCCCCGCCGACAGGCCGGTCTTGACGGTCTTCCAGAGCAGCGGCGACGTCTTGTAGCCCACGAGGCGGTCCAGCACGCGCCGACCCTGCTGGGCGTCCACCTTGCGCTGGTCGATGTCTTGGGGATGCGCGAGCGCCTGGGCCACGGCGTCCTTGGTGATCTCGTGGAACAGGACGCGGCGCACCTTGCCGCCGTTCCCGAGCTGCCCCGCCACGTGCCACGCGATCGCCTCGCCTTCACGGTCCGGGTCGGTGGCGAGCAGCACGCGCGCCGAGGTCTTGGCGGCCCGCTTGATCTCGGCGAGGGTCTTCGCCTTCTCCTTGATGGTGACGTACTTCGGGGCGAAGCCGTGCTCCACGTCCACGCCCAGCTCGCGGGTCGGCAGATCGCGCAGGTGCCCGACGGTCGCCTTCACCGTGTAGCCCGGACCCAGGTACTTGCCGATCGTCTTCGCTTTGGTGGGCGACTCGACGATGACGAGCGCACCTTTCCCGTCGGCCCCACTGCCCCGCCGGCGGCGCTT
>DATBBW010000040.1:0-6814 GCA_036270795.1 Gemmatimonadales bacterium
CACGTCCGCCTCCCACGCGCCCGCCGGCACCTCGTAGCCGTCCAGCAGGTCGAGCACGGCCGCGAGCCCCTCGGGCCCCTCGGCGCGCGTGTCCGGCGTGACCCGCTGCCAGCGGAACAGGAAGCGCATGAGGTCGGCCGCCGCGACGGGCTCGATCTCTTTGCGCAGCCGGTCGAGGGTGTAGCGGTGGATGCGGGCCAACAGCCGTCGCTCGCACCATTCGAGCTCCGTCACGCCCGGCGTGAACCGGCCGCGCAGCACGAATCCCTCGTGCTCGAGCGCGCCCAGGGCGAAGTCCACGTCGCCCCCCGGCACCCCAAGCGCGCGGGCCAACGCGGCCGCAGTCGTGGGGCCGACCGCCTCGAGCCGCCCCCGGACCAGCTCGCGCAGCGCGTCCTCGCGAGTCCACGGCTTCGCGCGGTCGCGCTCGGGCGGCGCGAGTGCCGGCTCCGTAACCGTTCCCGGGAACACCGCGGCGATGAGCGGCAGCCGCTCGGCGGCGATCCACAGGCGAGGCTCGTGCACCAGGGTGCCGGCGCGGCCCGCGCGCACGAGCTCGTCGAAGTACGGCTGCCACGACCGCTCGCCGTTCCCTCTCTCCCCTTCCCCCGCCGTCACGGCACAACTGACCAGCAACGCATCGTGCAGCTCATCGGCGCTCGACACGTCGGGCCAGACTTCGTCGCGCACGCGATCGATCGCCGCGGTATCGAGCTTCCCGAACTCCTCGGCGCTTTTCACGTCGAGCCCGCGGCGCGTGATCACCGCCTGGGTGCGGCGCTCCTCGAGCGGCGCGTCGTCCAGGAACGCGTACGGCTTCGCGTTCAGGACTTCGTGCGACAGGGGCGACGGCTCCACGGTGTCCCGCGCCACGAGCTGGAAGCGCCCAGCCTCGATCTCCGTGAGCACGCGCTTCAGACCCGGGAAGTCCATGGCCTCGAGCAGGCAATCGGCGATCGTCTGCTTCACGAGGGGATGGTCGGGGATGTCGCGATCACCCACCAGGTTCTCCGGGCAGGCGAGCTGGTCGGGGAACACGGCCGCGATCAGGTCCTCCGCGTCCATCCGCTGCAACGGGGTCGGCACCTTCTTGCCGCCGCGGGCGCGCAGCACCGCTAGCGCGCGCGTCGCGTTCCAGCGCCACCGCGAGCCGAACATCGGGGCCACGAGCATGGCCTGCACCAGGAGCTGCTCCGCCGTCGCCGGCTGCAGGTACTGGAACACGTCGTCCAGCGGGAAGCTGTGCTGGGCCCCGAGCGAGAGCACGATTGCGTCTTCGGTCGCAGCAGCCTGGAGCTCGAAGTTGAAGCTGCGGCAGAACCGTTTGCGAAGCGCGAGGCCCCAGGCGCGGTTGATCCGGCTGCCGAACGGCGCGTGCAGCACCAGCTGCATGCCGCCCGCTTCGTCGAAAAAGCGCTCCAGCACGAGCGTCTGCTGGGTGGGGATGACGCCGAGGATCTGCTTCGAGGCGTCCAAGTACTCGACCAGCTGCCGGGCCCCCGGCTCCGGGAGGCCCGGGATCGCGCCCACGAGCCAGGTGATCGCGCCCGGCGGGTCGCTCAGCCGATCGGCGATGTCCTGGCGCAGCCGCGAGACCTGCTCCGAGAGCTCCGGGGTGCGCCCGGGCGCTTCGCCCAGCCAGAACGGGATCGAGGGCGGCTGCCCCTGGGCGTCCACGACCCGCACCTGCCCCGACTCCACCTTGCGGATCAGATACGACGTGTTGCCGAGCTGGAAGACGTCGCCCGGCGAGCTCTCGATCGCGAAGTCCTCGTTCAGGGTACCCACGAAGGTGTCGGTGGGCTCGAGCATCACGCGGTAGTCGCCGATGTCGGGGATGGCGCCCCCCGACGTCAGGGCGGCGAGTCGAGCGCCGCGCCGGGCGCGCAGCCGGCGGTTCACGCCGTCGTAGTGGAGGTAGGCGCCGCGCCGCCCGCGCCGCGTCGTAAACCCTTCGGCCAGCATCTGCACGACATCGTCGAAGTCCCGGCGCGCCAGGGCGCGGTACGGGTAGGCCGCGCGCATGAGCTCGTACAGCGCGCCCTCCTCCCACTCGTCCGACGCCACGGCCGCGACGATCTGCTGCGCCAGGATATCGAGCGGGTGCTCGGGGATGACCAACCGGTCGAGCAGCCGCTCGCGCGCCGCGCGCACCAGGGCGGCGCACTCGAGCAGCTCGTCGCGCGACAGGGGAAAAAGACGCCCCTTGGGGATCGCGCGAAGGTGGTGCCCCGAGCGTCCCACGCGCTGCAGCAGGGTCGCGATCGAGTGCGTGGACCCGATCTGGCACACCAGGTCCACCGACCCGATGTCGATCCCCAACTCGAGCGACGCCGTCGCCACGAGCGCCTTCAGCTTGCCGTCCTTCAGCCGCGTCTCGGCGTCGAGCCGTTTCTCCTTGGAGAGGCTCCCGTGGTGCGAGGTGACCTGGTCCGCGCCGAGGCGCTCGGAGAGGTGCAGCGCGAGCCGCTCGGCGAGGCGCCGGGTGTTCACGAACACGAGCGTCGTGCGGTGCTCGGCGATGAGCTGCACCAGCCGCTCGTAGATCTCCCCCCACACCTCGGCCGCCATGACGGCTTCGAGGGGCGAGGCGGGCAGCTCGATGGCCAAGTCGAGCTCGCGCGCGTGCCCGGCGTCGACGATCTGGGGCAGCGGGCGATCGCTGCCCACCAGGAACTGGGCGATCTCCTCGATCGGACGCTGCGTCGCCGAGAGCCCGATCCGCTGCACCGGCCGCCCCGTGAGCGCGGCCAGGCGCGCGAGCGAGAGGGCGAGATGACTGCCCCGCTTGTCCCGGGCCACCGCATGGATCTCGTCCACGATCACGGTGCGCACCGTGCGCAGCATCTCCCGCGCCCGCTCGGAGGTGAGGATGAGGTACAGCGACTCAGGGGTCGTGACGAGGATGTGGGGGGGCCGCTTCGTCATCGCCTGGCGCTCGGGCGCCGGCGTGTCGCCGGTGCGCACCAGCGTCCGGATCTCGACATCCGGAAGGCCGAGCGGCGCCAGCGTGCGCCGGATCTCGGCGAGCGGCTCGGCCAGGTTCTTCTGGACGTCGTTCGAGAGGGCCTTGAGCGGCGAGATGTAGAGCACCTGCGTCGCGTCGGACAGCGTCCCGTCGAGCCCCTGGCGGAGCAGCACATCGATCGCCGCGAGGAAGGCGGCGAACGTCTTGCCGGAGCCCGTGGGAGCGGCGATCAAGACATCCCGACCCGCCTGGATCAGGGGCCAAGCGCGGCGCTGCGGCTCGGTGGCGTCGCGGAACCGCGCGGTGAACCAGCGCTCGATGACCGGGTGGAAGGCCGCCTCAGACATGCGTGAAATATGGCGAAGATTTCCCGAAACCCGCTAGGCGAGCGCCGTCTCCAGCGACGTGCCGCGCGCCGCGGCGATCCGCTCGATTGTCTCCCCGATCTTGTTGTTGGGGGTCGAGGCCCCGGCCGTGACGCCGATCGTCACCGGCCCCGTCGGGAGCCACCCCGCCCGGCACTGTTCCTCGTGCGCGCCCGCCGGCCGGAACCGGATCGTCCCCGCATCGGGATCGACCGACGCCGCGTCTTCGATGTGATAGGTCGGGACCCGCTCCTGGCAGATCGCCGCGAGGTGGGTCGTGTTGCTCGAGTTGTACCCCCCGATCACGACCATCAGGTCGAGCGGCTGGGCGATCAGTTTCAAGACCGCGTCCTGGCGGTCCTGCGTCGCCGAGCAGATGGTGTCGAACGTGCGGAAGTGGTCCGCGAGGGCGGCCTCGCCGTAGCGCGTGGTGATGCTCTTGCGCAGCTCGGCTGCGATGGCGAGCGACTCGCCCGAGAGCATCGTCGTCTGGTTCGCGACGCCGATGCGCTCGAGGTCTTGGTCCGGGTCGAAGCCCGGGGACATCTCATGCCCGAAGCGCTGGCGGAACCGGTCCCGGTCGCCCGCCCCCTCGATGTAGCGGCACACCTCGCGCGCCTCGGCCATGTCGCGCACGACCAGGTAACGGCCGCCGGAGTACTTGGTGACCTGGCTCGAGGTGGCCTTCGTCTCCTCGTGGTTGGACTTCCCGTGGATGATGGCCGTGAAGCCGTCCTGGGCGTAGGCGTCCACGCGCTTCCACACGTTCAGCACCGAGCCGCACGTGGTGTCGACCAGCACGCAGCCGATCGCCCGGAGCCGCTCGAAGTCGCGCACCGTGACGCCGAACGCGGGGAGGATGACGGCGTCGTCGGGCGTGATCCCGGCGAAGTCGAACTCCCCCCCGTCGGGGCGCTCGAGGAACGCGACGCCCATGGCCTGGAGCTTCCGGTTGACGTGGGGATTGTGGATGATCTCGCCCACGAGGAAAATGCGCTTGTCGGGGAACTTGGTGCGGGTCTCGTAGGCGTATTCGACGGCGCGGTCCACGCCGTAGCAGAACCCGAACTCACCCGCCAGCTTGAAGGTCAGGTCCCCCACGGCGAGGGCGTAGCCACGCTCGCGGATCTTGTCCACCACGTGGCTGTGGTAGTCCGCTGCGAGCGCGCCCGCGATGTGTGGCCGGAGCCCGAAGCCCCGGCGGAAGTAGGTTGGCTCCACGCCGTCAATCTAATCGGCGACCACCACGGCGCACCGCGTCCAGCACGCGCTGCACGGCCAGGCCGTCCCGGAATGTGGCCGGCTCGCCCGTAGCGGGCCGGCCGGCGAGCACGCCGACCAGGTCCTGCATCAGCCGCACGAACGAGCGCGCCCACATGTTGTTCGGGGTGACGCGCTCCCACAGCTCGTCCGGCGCGCTCGCGTCCTTCAGCCCATCCGCGTTCCCGATCTCGAGTTTCGTTTCGAGTATCGTCTCGCCCGTGAGGACGAGCGTCCCGTCGCGCCCGGTGATCTGGGCGAAGTGGCCCGGCCCGTGGTGGGCGACCGCCGAGAGCGTCACCGTGGCGACGGCGCCCCCCGCGAATCCGAGCACCGCGCTCGCGTACTCGTCGGCCGTCACGGGGTGGAGGACGCCGTCCGCATCGCGCCGCTCGGGCACGAATGTCGCGACCCGGCCGGCGACCTCCACCACCTCGCTCGCCGTCCAGAAGCGGCACAGGTCGATCAGATGCGACCCCACCGCGCCGAGGATCCCGCCGCCCCGGGCTCGGTCGAACCACCACGTCCAGGGCGCATCGGCCGACTGGGGCCGGCCATCGCCCCGCAGATAGGGCCGCAGCACGAGCTCGACGTGGCGCACTTCCCCGATCGCCCCGTCGCGGATCAGCGCCCGAACCTTGCGGCGGTTGGGCTCGTAGCGCAGCTCGTGGTCGACCCAGGCGAGCTGGCGGGGATGGCGCTCAGCGGCCGCGAGCATGCGTCGTGCCTCGGCCACGTCCATCGCCAGCGGCTTCTCGCACAGGACGTGCTTGCCGGCGTCGAGCGCGGCGATCGCGTCGCGCGCGTGCGCGTCGGGCGTCGACGACACGAGCACGAGGTCGACTTCGCTCGAGCGCGCCAGCTCGGCGGCGCTGGCGAACGCGTGCGGCACGCCGAACTCTCGGGCGACGGCCTCGGCCCGTTCCCGCGACCCGCTTGCTACCGCCGTGACGGCCGTGCCGGGGACCAAGGCGAGCGCCGGGATCTGCACCCGGCGCGCGAACCCGGTGCCGACAATGCCGACGCGGACCGTCACAGCTGCACCGTGCAGGGCACCGTGTCGCGTGCGAGCGCTACGGCCTCGAAGGTCAGGTCCACCATGGGGCGCGACTCCCCGGTCACCTCGAGTCCCGTGCCTCGGACCCGCACGGAGAGCACGGAGCCCACGCGGGTCACCGCCGCGGTGCCGCTGTCGAGTGGCACGCCGTGGGCCACGGTGGCGACCACGAACCGGAGGCCGACGATCGCGCCCGCCGGCGACACCGTGTCCGCCCGCTGCAGCAGCGGCCACTCGCCCGGCGCCAGCGAGTCGCGCCAGCGCAGCAGCACGAGCGCGCCATTCCCGCCAGTCGAGCCCACCAGCACGACCCCGGGCCGGCCGGGGGCGACGCACCAATGGGCGCTGGCCGGGGCGTCGAACCGCACCGTGTCCGCATGCGGGCGGGCGACGCGCGCGCGCATCCATCCCGCCGAGCCGGGACGCCCGCAGGCCGCCAGGGCGACCCCGAGCACGAGCACGGGCGCGAGCGGTCGGGCGCTCAGGGGGGCGGCAGCGGCGGGGGAGACGGGGGAGACGTCACGCCCAAGGAGGCGCGGGCGGCGTCCGTCGTCAGCGTGTGCGGCGCAAGCGCCGCCACGAGACCCGCCGGCAGGGGCCGCGGCCGCAAGCGTTG
Source organism: Gemmatimonadales bacterium (assembly GCA_036270795.1). Classification (GTDB taxonomy): domain Bacteria; phylum Gemmatimonadota; class Gemmatimonadetes; order Gemmatimonadales; family GWC2-71-9; genus AG41. Next base: position 6,267 of record DATBBW010000040.1, read on the forward strand.
GCGATCGACGCACACGAGCACCATCCACCCCGCCGCGCGCAGCGCCGCCGCGTCGTCGCGCAGCACATCGAAGTTCAACGTCATCGATTGGGTGCCCACCCGACCCACGTACGTCGCGACGCGCAACCGGTCATCGAGCCGCGCGGGGGAGTAGAATTCGCTGTGGACGGCTTTGCGGGGCAGGAAGATGTCGTAGCGGTCGAACATCTGGGCGTAGGCGAGCCCGCACGCGCGGAACAGCTCGGTCTCGGCGATCTCGAAGAAGCGCACGTAGGAGCCGTAGAAAATGATGCCCGCGAAGTCCACGTCGGACCAGCGGACATATTCCTGGATGAAGTACGGCTTGGCGGGCATGGCTTCCCGGGGTGTGGCCCGAGGCGGGAAGCTAGGCGGCCCGAAACGGCGCCGCCAGGATACGGGGCCGCGCGGCGCTAGCCGCGCGCCCCGCTCGTCTGGCTTCCCTGCCCGTCGGGCCGCAGCCCGTAGGCGCGCAGCCGCCGCCACAGCGTGGTGCGGCTGATCCCCAGCCGGCGCGCCGTCTCGGCCAG
>DATBBW010000041.1:0-4407 GCA_036270795.1 Gemmatimonadales bacterium
GTGGTCGACCGGGGCCCGCGAGGTGCTGGACCCGACGGACCCCAAGGAGCGGCAGCTCGTCAACGTCGTCGAGGAAATGGCGATCGCCGCCGGCGTGCCGCGCCCCCGCATCTGGGTGGTCGACGACCCCGATCCCAACGCGTTCGCGACGGGAACCGACCCGGCGCACGCGCACATCGCCGTCACGCAAGGGTTACTCGACCTGTGCACCCGGGATGAGCTCCAAGTGGTGATCGGGCACGAGCTCGGCCACGTGAAGAACCTCGACGTCCGGCTGATGACCACGCTGGCCGCGTTCGTGGGGGCGGTGGCGCTGCTCCACGACGGCACGACGCAGGTGCTGCGGGGCGGTGGGGGCGGTGTGCGAATCGGTGGCGGCGGGGGTGGGGGTGGGGGTGGGGGGGGCGGCGGGCGGAAAGCGGGCGGCCCCCTGGTCCTCCTCCTGCTCGTCATCTGGATCATCTCGTGGCTCCTCGCGCCGCTCATCACGCAGCTGCTCGTCCTGGGCGTGAGCCGCAAGCGCGAGTACCTCGCCGACGCGATGAGCGCGCAGTTCACCCGCAATCCGCTGGCCCTCGCGAGCGCGCTCCAGAAGATCGAGGCCGCCGACATTCCGAGCACGGCCATCCGGCGCGGCGCGGCGCATCTCTGCATCGCCGACCCGCTCGGCCGCCGGCTCACGGAACACGAGGGCGTGTTCGCCGACGCGCTCGCCACGCACCCCTCGATGGTCAAGCGGATCGCGATCCTCCGCGGCATGGGATACGCGCAGCTCAAGCAGGAGGGCGGCACCGTGGCGTGACCCGGTGCCTTGGCCGGCCCGGCGCTGCGGCACGAGGGCCGCGGGGGCGTCCCGCCAGGCTACGCGAGCTCGGCCTCGAGCTGCAACAGCCGCCACCCGGTCACCATCGCCCCCAAGAGCAGGACGGGCAGCACCTGGAGGCCTTGCAGCGCCAGGCCGGCGGCGACCGCTTGCTCCGGCGCGACGCCGAACGGCAGCAGCCCCACGACGAACGCCGCCTGCGTGACGCCGACGTTGCCCGGCGTGGGCCGCAACAGGCCGCTCAGATTGGCGGCAATGAGCGCCGTGAACGAGGCGGCGAGCGACACCGGCACGTGCGTGGCGCGCAGCACGAGATCGTAGGTCGCCCACTGCGTGGCCCAGTTGTACAGCGCCAGCACCGTGGGCCACAACAGCTGACCGCCCCGCCCCATGGTGCGGAGCACCGCGAGCCGCGATTGGAGCGCGGCCGGCAACTGGTCGGCCAGCCATCCCCAGCCGCGCGCCCACCCGAGCAGCAGCACCACGACGAGCGTGAGCCCCACGCCGACCTGCACTGCCCGGAGCCACGGCTCGAGCTGCAACACGCTCGGCGCCATCACGAGAAACAGGGCGAGGGCGAGCCCCTCCGCCACCCGGGTCCACAGCACCGACGAGAGCGCGGCGGCCACCGGCACCCCGCCGCGCTGGGCGATGACGTGCACCCGGGCCGCCTCCCCCGCCACCGCGACCGAGAGATCGTTCACCGCGGCGCCCACGAGATTCGCCTCTTGGGCCAGCCGCCAACGGTGCGGCGCCACGGGGTTGAGGATGAGATGCCACCCCCACCCCTTGGCGACGAGCGACGAGAGATTGGCCACACAGGCGATCGCGAGGAGCCAGGGGTTCGCGCCGAGCAGCGCGCTGAACGTCACGCGCCACGGGAAGCCGGTCAGGAACTTGAGCGCGAATCCCGCGCCGACGAACCCGAGCAGCCACAAGAGCCCCCGCCAGCGGCGCGCCTTCATGCGACGAGCTCCGCGAGCGGGCGGAAGCTGTAGCCCGCCGCTCGCGCGTCGGCGACGATCCCGGGCAGGGCCTCGGCGGTGCGGCGGCGGTCGCCCAGGGGATCGTAGCCGTCCCCGTCGTGCAACAGCACGATCGCCCCGGGCCGCAGCTGGCGGGCGACGCGGCGCCGGATCTCCCCGGCCCCGATTCGGGCGTCCGAGTCCCATACCCCGAACGTCCAGCCGAACACCGTGTACCCGAGGCGCCGCGCCACCCGCGTCACGAAGGGGTTGCGGTAGCCGTGGGGCGCCCGGAACGTGCGCGGCGCTCGGCCCGTCGCGCTCGCAATCACGTCGTGCGCGCGCTCCAACTCTTCGGCGACCCGGCGCGGGCCTTGGAAATGGAGCTTGCAGTGCCGCAGCGTATGGTTGCCGAGCTCATGGCCCGCCGCCATCACCTGGCGCGCGAGATCGGGAAAGCGCCGCACGTGCTCGCCCACGACGAAGAACCCGGCCGGGACGTCGAGCGCCGCCAGCGTCTCGAGAATGCGCGCGGTAGCCCCCGGATTGGGGCCGTCGTCGAAGGTCAAGTAGGCGGTGCGGGCACCCCGTGCCCCGCGCCCGATCGCGCGCCCGAAGACTGGGCTGTTGGGCTCGTAGGTGCCGTAGGCCCAGGCGCCGACGGACGCGCCGAGCACGGCGAGGGGGAGGGCGAGCGCCATGGGGTCAAAACTAAACACGAAGCCCCCGGGACGGCGCGATAGGCCGCCCGGGGGCTCCGCACATCGGTTACCCGGAGCCGGGGGATTACTCCCTCCGTTCTTCATCCTGCCGCCGCCGGTTGACTGATGCGTCGCTCGGTAGGGCGAACAGGAGCTCCGGCTTCCATCCCCAAGCAGCCTGGCCGGGCCGCAAGGTTCACCGATGTGGGTGCTACGGGTCAGATCGGGTCGCGGACCGACCTTCCGCACTGCACGTCGAGGCACCACGTCGACGTGGATGGGGCACGCGACAGGCCCCACCTATCCGAGCCGGAGAGCCTGCTCCCGGATCGCCGGCCGCCTGAGCCCTTGTTTGCATCGGCGGCCTCCCCGGAATTTCCGCTCGGACCCGTCTTGAAGGCGTGGCTGAGACACCAGGTCCCGACCCTTCCCTCCAAGCCGCGTGGACCCAATATAGGGGCCTCGCCCAAGCGCGCAAGTGCCGATGTTTCTTCGGGTTAGCTCACTTGCATGTGCACCGACTGTGGACAGTAACCCCCACCGTGGCCGGTCCTTGCCCCGACCGTCCACACGATGTGGAGTTGTGAATCCACATCGTCCACGTCGTGCACATCAGCGCGCCGGCCGGCGCTGGAGCAGGCGCACGCCGCTGCCGTAGCGCCGTAGCTCGCCGTGGAGCGCGTTGAGACGGAACGGGCCCCACGCTTTGAGCGTGTCGGGGCGGGCAGCGGGGGATCGGCTGTCGTAGTCGCGCTCGCATTTTTCGAATACGCGCTCGAGGGCGGCGAGATCGTGTCGCGCGCGCCGCTCCGCCGGGCTGGTCGCCGCGCTCGAGGCGTCGCCCGGCAGCACCCCCGCGAGCACCCGACCAGCGGTCCGCGCGGCTCCGCAGCGCAGCTCCAGCCGCCGGGCGCGCGCGAGCACCAGGTCCGGCGAAGCGGTGCCAAGATCCGCCTCGAAGGCCGCCACGGCGCCGTCGACGGCGGCGAGCGAGTCGAGGAAGCTGGCGAGGACGGCGTCGTAGCGAGTCGCCGGTGCGGTATCGGGCGCTTGGGCGGCGAGCACGCTCCCGAGCGCGACCCACAGGACAAGCATCCTCAGATGTCGATGCCGACTTCGTGGTAGCTGTAGGGCTCGTTGGGATGGGGTGGGACGAACAACACACCGGCGCCGCCCGTGGCGAACCACCCGGCGAGCATCTGGCTCGACTCGTCGCCCGCGAACGGCTCGCTGAACAGCACCTGCAACCAGCGCCGGATGTGGCGCAGCTCGGGGGCGCGGCGCCCGAGCATCGAAACGACGGCGCCGATCCCCTGGGTCGCCCGCAGGAAGTGCGCGACGGCGTGGACCCGCTGAGCAAAGATGTACGCCCGCACGCCGGGTTCGTCGTACAGCAGCGTGCCCTCGTACGGGTCGGCTGGCGGGGCATCCATGCGCGGACCGAAGTAGATGAACAGACGCTGCTCGCCGTCCTTGCGCTCGACCACTGCGGCGGCAGCGTCGGGCGCCAGGCGCGCGGCGTGAATCAGGTCGTCCTGCGCCAGGATGCCGACGGCGGCGGTCCACTCGATGGCGGCCAGCGCCTGGTCGAGCGGGCAGCCGACGGCGTCGTCGTAGGCCAGCAGCCGCGGGGCCTCGCCCGCGCGCAGGAAGAAATGCGCCAGCGCGTCGGCGCGATCTTCGAAGCTACGGGTCTGGCGTGAGGTTGCGGGAACGGTCATTGTGACATTATAACCCAAGCTTCCCCGCACTGCCTAGAGGACCATCGATGCGTTGCCTGGCCGTTCTCCTCTGCGTCGCCGCGACCTCCCTGCGGGCGCAGCAGCCACCTCCACCGCCACCGCCCGACTCGGCGCGGCCGGAGTCGACGCGCACGCCTCCCCCGCCACCCACGCGCGAGCAACAGCGGTTTCTCGAC
>DATBBW010000042.1:0-12756 GCA_036270795.1 Gemmatimonadales bacterium
CAGGGGGCGAAGCTCGTGGGCTCGTCCTACAACGAGCCCCTGATCACCGCGGAGTGGGCAGTCGACGTCTTCAAAGTGGCGCGCGCCCACGGCCTCAAGACCGCGTTCATCTCGAACGGCAACGCGACGCCGGCGGTGCTCGACTACATCCGGCCCTGGACCGATTGCTACAAGATCGACTTCAAGGCGATGGACGATAAGCGCTACCGCGAGCTCGGCGGGGTACTGCAGCACGTGCTCGACGCCATCCGTCTCGTGTACGAGCGGGGGTTCTGGCTCGAGCTCGTGACGCTCATCGTCCCCGGCTTCAACGACGACGACGCGCAACTGACCCGGGCCGCCGACTACATCGCGTCGGTGTCGCCCGAGATCCCGTGGCACGTCACGGCGTTCCACAAAGACTACAAGATGACCGATCCCGACAACACGTCCGCCGAAACGCTCATCCGGGCGTGCGAGATCGGTGCTCGGGCGGGCCTGAAGTTCGTCTACGCCGGGAACCTCCCGGGTCGGGTGGGCCGCTGGGAGCACACCTATTGCCCCGACTGCGGTGATCGTCTGGTCGAGCGGCACGGCTACATGATCGAGCGACAGCGGATCGGCCCGGACGGCCGCTGCCCCTCCTGCGGGCGGCGGGTGCCGGGCGTTTGGTGCTAGTCGGCCTCTTGCTGCAAGCGGCCCTGGCGGCGCCCGCGGGCCCCCGCCCCGGGTTCGCCGGCGTCCTGTTCGACCCGCTCGTCCGTGACGGCATGCGGCGGGGTGTATATCCCGGAGCGGCGCTCGTCATCGGGCGGCGCGACACCATCCTCTACAGCCAGGGCTACGGGCACCTCACCTGGTCCCCGGCGAGCCCCGCCGTCGTCCCCGAGAGCACGCTCTACGACCTCGCGTCCCTCACCAAGGCCGTCGCGACCACGACAGCGCTCATGCTGCTCGTCGAGCGGGGGAAGGTGCAGCTCGACGCCCCGGTCGCGCGCTACCTGCCCGAGTGCCCCGGGCCGGCGGCGACGGGCATCAGCGTGCGGCAGCTGCTGACGCATACGTCGGGATTGCGCGCAACCCTGCCGCTGTACCGCGACGCGCGGGACGCGGCGGACGCGCTGCGGCTCGTGTGCGCGGCAACGCCCATCGCCCGGCCGGGCACGCGCGTGCTCTACAGCGACCTCAACGCGATCCTCCTGGGCGAGATCGTGCGGCACGCGACCGGCGAGCCGCTCGACCGCTTCGCCGCGCGGGAAGTGCTCGCGCCGCTCGGCCTCACCCAGACGATGTTCCGGCCGCCGGTCCCCCTGCGGCGGCGGATCGCGCCCACGGGGGTGTGGCGCGGCCACCCGGTCGCCGGCGTCGTGAACGATCAGAACGCCGCGACGCTCGGCGGCGTGGCCGGGCACGCCGGGTTGTTCAGCACCGCGGCGGACCTCGCCCGGTTCGCGCAGTTCGTGCTGCGCCAGGGGGCGCTGCCCGACGGCCGAGCGCTCGTCCGGGCCGAGACGGTGCGGTTGTTCACGACCAAGGCGGCGGACTTCGGGCGCGGCACCGAGGCGCGCACGCTCGGCTGGCAGGCGGTGCCCACCGGCGAGCGGGTGTCGAGCGCGGGGACGCTGTTCGGACCCCGGAGCTTCGGCCACACCGGCTGGACAGGCACGTCGCTGTGGATCGATCCTGACCGCGACCTCTTCGTGGTGCTGCTGACGAACCGCGCCTACGCGCCCCGCACCCGGCGCTCGTTCACGTTCCTGAAAGCGGTGCGCGGCAGCGTGGCCGATGCGGCCGCGCGGGCATCGGATGGCCGCTGAGCGGCCGGCGCGACCCACCCTCATTTATGACGGCGAGTGCGGCTTCTGTCGCACGTGGGTCGAGCGCGTGCGACGGTGGGACCGGGAACACCGGCTCGCCACGGTGCCGTTCCAGGACGAGGCCCGCGTGGCGGCGTTCGGCGTCGCGCTGCCGGCGCTCGCCGCCGCGATGCACCTCGTCCTGCCCGACGGGCGGGTGTTCGCCGGCGCCGATGCGGCGCCGGAGCTGTTGCGGCTCCTGCCGGGCAAACGCTGGCTGGCGGCGCTGTTTCGGGTGCCCGGCGTCCTCCCCGTGGCGCGCCGCGTGTACGCGGGGATCGCCCGCCGGCGCCGCTGCCTGGTGCGCGGTCACGCCAGCGACTAGGTTCGGAAGCGGAAGCATGGAGAGGAGAGGACGATGACGGCCCCGCCGATGCCGGCCGCGCTCAGCCCCGAGCTGGTGCGCCAAGCCCTGCGCCACGTGAAGGATCCCGAGCTCGATATGAACATTATCGACCTCGGCCTGGTGTACGACGTCGCGGTCACGGACGGCGAAGTGCGGGTGGAAATGACGCTCACCTCGCCCGGCTGTCCGGCGGGTCCGATGATCACGAACGACGCCTACCGCGTGATCCGTGCGCTCGACGGGGTGAAGGATGTGGACGTCGCCATCGTGTGGGAGCCGTACTGGTCGCCGGAGCGGATGGACCCGAAGGTCCGGGCGTTGATGGGGCTCTAGCCGAGCGCGGCGAGCAGCGCGTCCCCCAGCACCTCGATCTGCCAGCGCCGGAGCTCCCCAAGGCGGGCGAGCCCGGCGCGATCGTTGGGCCGGGGGGTCGCCCGGGCGACGGCCTCGAGCGTCGTGCGCCCGCACAGCACGCCGGGGTCGAGCCCCAGCTCCGCGGCCACGCGATTGCGGGCCACCTTGAGCCGCTCCACGCGCTCGTCCAACCCGGGATCGCGCGGCGGCCGCGGCGCGCGCTCCACCCGCGGCAGCTCCGCCTCGCTCAGACCGCGCGCCCGGCGCACGCTCTCGAGCAGGGCCGCGCCGTGACGCCGGGCGAGGGTCGCCGGCAGGCCGGGGAGGTGCGCCAGGTCCGCGGGTGCGTGGGGCAGGGCGCGGGCGACGGCGAGCAGCGCGTCGTTCGCGACGATCCGGAACGTGGCCTTGTCCTGCGCGGCGGCGAGCGTCTCGCGCCACCGGTACAGCTCGCGCAGCGCCGCGAGCTGGCGGGGCGGCAGACTCTTCGCGCCCTTCACGCGGAGATAGGCGTCCGCACCGTCGCTCGCGCCGGTCCAGCGCAGCGCCTCCAGGTGCTCGAATTCCTCCTCCGCCCACGCCAGGCGGCCCAGCCAGTTGAGCCGGTCTCGCAGCGCCGCGCGCAACGCCGGCAGGTGCTCGGTGTCCGCCGCCGCGTAGGCGAGCATCGGGGCGGGCAGGGGACGCTGCGACCAGTCCGCCTTCTGATGCTCCTTCACGAGCTTCACCCGGACGTACTTGTCGAGCAGCGCGGCGAGCCCCACGGCCGCCTCGCCCGCGAGCTGCGCGGCAATCCGCGTGTCGAACAGGTGCCGTGCCCGGAAGCCGTAGTCGCGGTCCAGGATGCGCAGGTCGTAGTCCGCGTCGTGGAAGATCTTCTCGACCCGCGGATCCCCCAGCAGCTCCCCCACCGGCGAGAGGTCGCTCAAGGCGAGCGGGTCCACGATCGCGGTCGCCGAGGGACTGGACAGCTGGATGAGGAAGATCCGGTCGTGGTAGCGGTGAAAGCTCGCGGCCTCCGTATCGGCGGCGATGAGCGGCTCCCGGCGAAACGCGGCGACGGCGTCGGCCAGCGCCTCGGGGGTGCGGATGTAGCTACGCAGCCGTCACTCTTCCTTGCCCAACTGCTCGAGGCCGGCCGCGATCTCCTCGAGTGCCTTGGCGAGCGTCTTGTAGAATTCGGGGTCGGGCGGTTGGGGCGCGCCCCCCAGCGGATCGCCCGCGTGCTTGCGGGCGGCGCGCGCCGCATGGCGGATGTAATCGGTAGCAACCCGCATCGGCTTCCTCGAGCTCGGGGCTGATGGTGATGGATCCGACTGCGCTGACTCAGAAGATACGCACCGCGCTCGCACCGTGTCGCCTCGGCGACTGGCCCACGCCGCTCGAGCCGGCGCCGGCGCTCGGCCGGGCCCTGGGCATCGCGGGGCTCGCGCTCAAGCGGGAGGACCGCTCCGCGGCGCACTGCGGCGGCAACAAGGTGCGGGGACTCGAATTCCTGCTCGCCCGCGCGGCGCCCGGCACGGTGTTCGTGACCGTCGGTGCCACCGGCTCGAGCCACTGCCTCGCCACCGCGGTGCACGCCGCCGCGCTCGGGTGCCGCGCCGCCCTCGCCCAGTTCCCGCAACCCGAGACGGCGACCAGTCGGGCGGTGGCGCGCGCGTGCACGGCACGCGCGGCGCTCGTGGTGCGCGCCCGCAGCCCTGTCACGCTGCCCTGGGCCGCGCTCGCCGCGTGGCACGGCGCCGGGGCGTTGGGGCCGCGCCGCTGGATCCCGGGCGGGGGCGCGGCGCCGCGCGCGGTGGTCGGGCACTTCCTCGCCGCGCTCGAGCTGGCGCACCAGCTCGCCGAACCCCCCGAGGCGATCGTCGCCCCGCTCGGCACCGGAGGCACGGTGGCCGGGCTGCTGCTCGGCGTCATGCAGCTCGGGTGGCCCACCCAGGTGATCGGCGTGCGCGTGGCCCCCCGCATCGTCGCGAATCGCTGGCGCACGCTGCGGCTGGCGCGCCGCGCCGCGCGCCTCGTGGCGCGCCACGGGATCGCCCTCATCGACGGGCGCGTCCCGCCCCCGTTGGCGCTGGTGGACGGCCTGGGCCGGGGCTACGGGCACCCCACCCCCGAGGGTGAGGCGGCCGGCCGGCTCGCCGCCCGGCACGGGCTCCTGCTCGATGCCACGTACGGCGCCAAGACGCTCGCCGCCCTGTTGCGGCGACCCGCGGGCGCGGTGCAGCGCGTCGTGTTCTGGCATACGTTTGGCGTCCCCGTGCCCGATGCCGAGGTGCCCGCGTGAGCGCCGTCCCGACGGTCGAGTTGACGGTCTACCCCAACGACTGCGACGCCTTCGGTCACTTGAACCAGGCGGCGCTCCTGGCGCTGCTCGAGCGCGCCCGGTGGGAAGCGCTGGCCCGGGGGCCGGGGATGGACCTGTTCGACCGCAACGGCGTGTGGCTGGCCGCCCGCAAGACCGTCATCGAGTACAAAGCGGCCGCCTATCCGCGCGACGTGCTGCGCATCGAGACCGTCATCCCCCACCGGGGTACCACCAGCCTGACGCTGCGGCACGTGGTGCGCCGCGTGGCGGACGAGGTGCTCATCGCCGAGGCGGAGCTCGTGTTCGTGTGCATCGACCGGCTGGGCCGCGCGACGCCGCTGCCCGAGGAGATCGTCCGGCTGCTCGGGCCCCGCGCCGCCGGGTCGCATCAGGTCGTGCGTCTGGCGGCGCGCGATGTGGCCTTGGCGGTGGACATCCGCGGGGAGGGGGCGCCGGTGCTGTTCCTCCACGGCTTCCCGTTCGACCGCACCATGTGGCGCCACCAGCTGGCGGCGCTGTCGCGGGTTCAGCGGATTGCGCCCGACCTGCGCGGCGTCGGGGGCTCCACGGCGCCCGGGTCGCCGGATGACTACACGCTCGTCCGCTACGCCGACGACCTGATCGCGCTGCTCGACGCCCTCGGCGTCGGCCCGGTGACGGTCTGCGGGCTCTCGCTCGGCGGCTACCTCGTGTTCGAGCTGTTGCGGCGGCATGCCGAGCGGTTGCGGGCGCTCGTGCTCGTCGACACCCAGCCCGGCGCGGATTCGGCCGCGGCGCGGCGCGGCCGCGAGGAGCTGACCACGGCGGCGCAACGCGACGGCCCGGAGGCGGTGCTCGAGCGGCTGCTGCCGTCCCTCGTCGCGCCGCTCACGACGACGACGCAGCCCGAGGTGGTGGAGCAGGTGCGGGAGATGGCGCGCCGCTGGGCGGTGCCGGCGATCGTCGGCGTGCAGCGCGCGCTGCGCGACCGGCCCGACTCGCGGGACACGCTGCGCCAGGTGCGGGTGCCGACGCTGGTCCTCGTGGGGAGTGAGGACGCCATCGCCCCGCCGCGCGTCGCCCAGGCCATGGCGGGGCTCGTGTCGGGGGCCCAGTACCACGTCGTCCCCGCGGCGGGCCACGTGGCCCCGCTCGAACAGCCGCTCGTCACGACGCGGCTGATGGCCGACTTCCTCGGTGCGGTGTGCTGAGACCTTCCATCCCGGCCGCGCCGCGCGTAGCGTTCAGCATGCCGCACGTCGCTGCCAGCCCCACCGACGCGTCCGTCCGCCAGGGATTCGTCGGCTATGTGTACATCGGCGCCCTCAAATGGCGCGTGATGCTGCGCCTCCAGCCGGAGGCGGGCGTGTGGCGCGGCCAGCTCTGGTTCGCCGAGGCGGGGGGGATGGAGGTGAAGGACACCGAGGAGCTGGTCCGTCCGAGCCCGGAGGCGCTGTTACAGCACGCGCGCTCGCTCCCGGCGGAGGATCTGATCCGGCGGTTCCGCGCCTCCTACGGCGAGCGGCGGCGTTGCTTCGCGCTGCGCGCGGTGACGGACCAGTTGATCGAGCACGTGCGCGCCCTGAACCGCGCGGCGGCGCGTGCCGCCGCCCAGCAGCTCGACGGCCCGCATGCGGTGCAGGAAATCGCGCGTCACGAGGAGCGCATGCACCTGCTCGTCGAGGGGATGCGGGACGTCGCGGGACGCGAGGGTCGGTCCGGCCGCTGAGCGAGCGCCGCCTCCCGCGGCGACGCGGGCCGCTCGAGGTGGGTCAGGACCCCTTGCGCTGCGGCTTGCCCGGAGGCGTGGCGCTCTGGAACACGTCCCGGTTCTTCGCGATGTAGGACTTCCACTGGGGCGGCGTGTCTTCCTCGGGGAAAATCGCCGTCACGGGGCACTCGGGCTCGCACGCGCCGCAGTCGATGCACTCGTCGGGGTGGATGTACAGCTGATCTTCGCCCTCGTAGATGCAGTCCACGGGGCACACGTCCACGCACGAGCGGTCCTTCAAGTTGACGCAGGGTTCCGCGATCACATACGGCATGCACGCTCCCGAGACACCGAACCGCAAACTTAGATTGGGTGATACCCCAGTCAAGGCCCGCTGGCACAACGCGTTGTTGGCGCCCGGGCGATCCGTGCTGCTCGCGCTCGCGGCCCTGCTCGCCGCGCTCGGGCTCGTGCCGGTGGCCAACCTCGTCAGCGGCACCGCGTTCATCCCGTGGTGGGCCGCCGCCGTGCACGAATGGCTGGTGACCGGCACGGCCGTGATCCTGGTCGCGCTGGGCCTCGCGCGGGTGGGCGGCGAGCGCCTGGATCGCGCGTGGTCCCGGGCCGCCGCGGCGCTGCTCGCGCCGTCGCCCGCCGCGTTCCAGGCGATCGTCGCCGCCGGCGTGTTCCTGCTCACCGCCGCGTTCGCCATCTATTGCTTCGCCCGGGCCCCCTTCTCGCAGGACGAGATGGCGCAGCGCTTCCAGGCGCACCTCCTGCTCGCTGGCCGGCTGTTCGCCCTGGGCGAGCCGCATCCGGAGTTCTTCGCCGTGACGGGCGTGCTGGATCGCGCCGGGCGGTGGTATTCGATGTACCCGATCGGCGGGCCGGCGCTCCTCGCCGCGGGGATGGCGTTCGGCGCCACGTGGCTCGTGAATCCCCTCCTCACCGCGCTCACGGCCTGCGGCCTGTACCGCTTCGCGGCGGGGGCGTTCGGCGAGGGGCCGGCGCGGGCCAGTGTGCTGCTGTTCGCGCTGTCGCCCTTCGTGCTCATCATGGGGGCGAGCGAGATGAACCATGTCGGCACGCTGGCGCTCGCGACCCTCGCGCTCGCCGCGCTGGCGAGCTGGGCGCGCGCGGCGGAGCCGCGGGCGGTGGCGGGCGCCGCCGCACTGATCGGGCTCGCGGTCGGCGGGATGGCCACGATTCGGCCGCTCGACGCGACGGCCGTCGCCCTCGTCATCGGCCTGTTCCAACTGGCCGTCGTGGCGCGCGAGCGCGCGCGGGCCGGGTCGCTCGCCGTCCAGTGCGCCGTCGGCGCCCTGCCCGTGGCGTGGCTCCTCTACGCCAACGCCCACACGACCGGCCATCCCCTGATGTTCGCGTACGATGCGCTGTATGGACCCGGCCACGAGCTGGGGTTTCACCTGGACCCCTACGGGGTGCCGCACACGCCGGCGCACGCACTCATCCTCACGTCCGCCAGCCTGCTGCGCCTCGATCGCTACCTGTTCGAGTGGCCGCTCCCGGGCCTGCTCCCGGTGCTCGCGGGCTTGGTCGCGCTGCGCCGCCCCACGCGCTGGGACTTCCTCCTGGTCGGCTGGCTCGCCGCCATCCTCGGGGGGTACGCGCTGTACTGGTTCGATGGGTTCTTCGCGGGACCGCGGTTCCTCTACACCGCCCTGCCCGCGGTCCTGGTGTTCGCGGCCCGCGCCCCAGGGCTCGTGGCCGAGCGCCTCGACTCAGGCGTCGCGCGCCGCGCGGTGCTGCTCGTGGTGCCGCTGTGTGTGGCGTGGGCGTGGCTCGTCCCCACCGGCGTCTCGAGCGTGCAGCTGCGGGCCTACTACTATCATGCCGGACGCACCAAGCTGAAGACGGACATCGCGGCCCAGCTCGCGCAGGCGCAGCTGGGGAGCGCGCTCGTGGTGGTGCACGAGGGCTGGCGCGCCCGGCTCGAGGCGCGGCTCCGGGCCGCCGGGCTCCTGCCCGGGGAGGCCGTGCGGGTGCTCGGCGGCGCCGACGCGTGCCAGGTGCAGACGGCACTCGACGCCGAAGACACGCAACCCGTGGCGGACTCCACCGGGCGCCGTGCCCGGCTGCTCGGCGCCACCGCGCCGCGCGGGCCGGTGCGCGTCGTGCCGGGCCGCCAGGCGGACCAAACGGTATCGCTCGCCGTCGGCGGCACGCTGACCGCGGTCTGCCGGCAGGAGATCGCGGCGGATTCCGCTGGGGAGACGCCGTATGCGCCGTTCCTCGCGCTCGCGAGCTTCGAGCCGAGCGGCGCCCTGGGCGGGCCGGTGGTGTTCGTGCGTGACTTCGGGGCGCGCAACGCCCTCTTGCGGAGCCGCTTCCCTGGGCGCATCTGGTACCGCTACCGGCCGCGCCAGAGTCTCGACGACACCACGGCGGTGCTCGAGCCCTACCGCTGACGGGGATGCGTGGGAGATACTGACGGGTATCTGAACTGGGGTCGAACGCGCCGGGTGCCGGCGGCTGATTGCACCAGACGATTCCCTACGGTATCCTAGATACGCATGGGTATCGTGCGCCAGAAGCGTAAGGTCGAGACCCGGATGCTGCTCGTGGAGGCGGGGCTGCGTGTGTTCGCGGAACGCGGCCTCGAATTCGGCTCGCTCGACGAAGTGGCTCAAGTGGCCGGATTCACCAAGGGAGCGATCTACCGCCAGTTCCCCTCGAAGGGGGCATTTCTCTTGGCGCTGTTCGAGCAGTACGCGGCGGTGGCCCGCGCGGGCGCCGGGGCGCGGCGCGCCCCGTGGTTCGTGCCACTCACGATCCAGTTCGCCGCCCAGGCCATGCGGGACCCGCTGCTGCGGCGGCGCTTCGCCGTGGTCCTCGCCGAAGCCCCCGCGGGCACGAGCCCCGGAGGCGAGCTGTTGCACGCGCTGGCCCGCGTCCTGCCCGGGGCCGCCCCGGCGGTCCAGCCGCAGCCCCCTGCCCCTCCCGCCGCACCGAGGCGCCCATGACCCTCTCCCCGACGGCGCCTGGCGCCCCGCCCGGTGCCCCGTGACGCTGCGCCACCGCTTGGTCGACCTGAGTCACACCGTAGAACCGGGCATGGTCACCTACCCCGGGTTCCCGGCACCGGCGGTGCGCGAGTGGCTGTCGCGCGACGCGTCGCGGGCCCGCTACGCGCCGGGGACGACCTTCCAAATCAGCACGATCGAGATGCTCGCCAACACGGGTACCTACATCGACGCGCCGTTGCACCGCTACGAGGACGCTCCGGACGTGGCCGACTTCCCGCTCTACGCCGTCGCCGATTTGCACGGGATCGTGATCCGGGCGACCGAACGCACGGAGCGCGGGCTCGATCGCGCGCTGTTGGTGGGCCGCGAGCTGCAGGGGAACGCCGTACTGGTGCACACCGGCTGGGACGCCCATTGGCGCACCGAGCGCTACGGGTCGGGCCACCCGTTTCTCACGCGCGCGGCGGTGGAGCACCTCGTGGCCGCCGGGCCGGCGCTCGTGGGCATCGACTCGCTCAACATCGATGACGATCACGACGGCACGCGCCCGGCGCACACCCTGCTGCTCGGGGCCGGGATCCCGATCGTCGAGCACCTCTGCAACCTGGCCGCGCTGCCCGAGGCCGGGTTCCGCTTCTTCGCGGCGCCCCTCAAAGCGAAGGGCATGGGGAGCTTTCCGGTGCGGGCGTTCGCCCTCGTGTAGCGGGGCGGGGCGCGCGGTCGCTGCAGCCCGGCGCCGCTACGGCGTAGGAGCGACCGCCGCGCCGGGCCCGGGTTCGGGGACCCCCGCCGCGCCGAACTGGCGCTCGATTTCCCGGGTGATGTGCATCGAGCAGAACTTCGGCCCGCACATCGCGCAGAATTCGGCGCTCTTGAAGTACTCGGCGGGCAGCGATTCGTCGTGCAGCGCGCGGGCGCGGTCCGGGTCGAGGGCCAGCCGGAACTGCTCGTTCCAGTCGAAGCGGTAGCGCGCCCGCGACAGGGCGTCGTCGCGCGCCCGCGCCCCCGCGCGTCCCCGCGCGACGTCGGCGGCGTGCGCGGCGATCTTGTAGGCGATCACTCCCTCGCGCACTTCCTCGGCGTTCGGCAGGCCCAGATGCTCCTTGCGCGTCACATAGCACAGCATGTCGGCGCCGTACCAGCCGATCATCGCCGCGCCGATCGCGGAGGTGATGTGATCGTATCCCGGGGCGATATCCGTGACGAGCGGCCCGAGGGTGTAGAACGGCGCCTCGTGGCAGATCGCCTTCTCCTTGCGAACGTTGATCTCGATCAAGTGCAGTGGGATGTGGCCCGGCCCCTCGATCATGACCTGCACGTCCTGGGCCCAGGCCCGCTCGGTGAGCTCGCCCAGCGTCTCGAGCTCGGCGAACTGGGCGCGGTCGTTCGCGTCGGCGAGCGACCCGGGGCGCAGCGCGTCGCCCAGCGAGAGCGTCACGTCGTAGCGGCGCGCGATCTCGAGCAGGCGGTCGAAGTGCGTGTAAAACGGGTTCTGGGTGTTGTGGTGCATCATCCAGTAGGCGTGCAACGACCCGCCCCGCGATACGATCCCCGTCACCCGCCCCAGGGCGAGCCCCACGTACTCGCGCAGAATGCCGCAGTGGACCGTGACGTAATCGACACCCTGTTGCGCCTGATGCTCGACCATCGCCAGCATGTCGTCCGGCGTCAGATCTTCGACCCGCGCCACGGTGGTCACCGCCTGATAGATGGGCACCGTACCGACGGGGACGGGGGAAGCGGCGAGAATCGCGCAGCGGATCGCGTCGATGTCGCCCCCGGTCGAGAGATCCATCACGGTGTCCGCGCCGTAGTGCACCGCGTGATGGAGCTTTTCCAGCTCCCCGTCGATGTGCGACTCGACGGCCGAGTTCCCGATGTTGGCGTTGATCTTGACCCGGGCCACCCGGCCGATCGCCATCGGATCGAGCCGTCCGGCGAGGTGGGCGACGTTCGCCGGGATGATCAGCCGGCCCCGCGCCACTTCGTCGCGCACGAGTTCCGCCGGGAGCTCTTCCCGCTCCGCGACGCGCTGCATCTGGGGGGTGATGGTGCCCTGACGGGCGAAATGCATCTGGGTGAGGCAGGACATCGGCGGACTCCCTTCGCCGGACGACGGCCGGTCGCAGGTTCAAAGGGTGTGATCTCAGCCCGCCGGCGCTCCCGGCGGGCACCCCTGTCAGGGACGGAATCTAACCGCGATGGAATCTAGCGTGTCGCGTCACCATAGCGACGTGGCGTCGTCGCCGTAGACACTCAAGCGCACACCCTCACGCAATTCGATGTGGTTCTTCTTCAAGTCGTCCCGTGTCCCCACCGTCGTCAAGAGGATACGTCGCGCGTCGTCGGTCTCCCTGAAATCGACCGAAATGCGCGGAGTGCTCAATGGGTTCGGGTACGGGGTTGTTGGGTCAGCAGCTTGCCTCTCGCTGGCGCGATGATGTCGCGCTGCTGTCGAGAGGGGCGCCCGCCTCACATCTCCCGGGGCCGTGGGGAGCCATAGCGCTCCGCCCGCTCGTGCTGCTTCTCCCACTCGGAGCGGAACGCGAAGGGATCGAGCCCACTGGCTTGGTCGAGCGCGAGAATGCCGTCCAGGTGGTCGAGCTCGTGCTGCAGCAGCTCGGCCAGCGCCCCTTCGAGCTTGAGCGCGTTGGCCTTACCCTTCAGGTCGGTGAAGCTCAGCGTCACCTGGTAGGCGCGGTTCACGCGCACGAGGAGGTCGGGGAACGAGAAGCAGTCGTCCCACACCAGAAAGTCGTCGGGCCCGACATCGGTGATCTCGGGGTTCACCATCGTCCAGCGCTGCTTGTCGATCTGGACGAACACCAAGCGGACCGGCGCGCCGATCTGGGGCGCCGCGAGCGCCCGGCCCATCCTGTACTTGGCCCGCGCGGCCTGCAGTGTGTCCCGCAGGTCGTCGGCGACCAACCGGGTCGCGGCCGACTTGGGGTCCTGGATCGGCTCGCACCGGGTGCGCAGGATGGGATCGCCTAGTTGGCGGATGCGTCGCACCGTCATGGGGCGCCAATTTGGGGGTTTGGCGCCGCAGTGCAACTCGCGGTAACATAGGTCGCATGGCCCTCGCCGGCGTGGTACTCGCGGCGGGACGGTCCGAGCGCATGGGCACGCCCAAGGCGCTGCTCGACTTCCGCGGCCGCCCTTTCATCATCCGCATCCTCGAAGCCCTGGAGGCGCTCGAGCTGAAGCCGCGCGTGGCGGTGCTCGGGCCCGACGCG
>DATBBW010000043.1:0-11867 GCA_036270795.1 Gemmatimonadales bacterium
ACGGTCGCCGACCCGAGTCGCTCCCGGGGCACGATCACGGCACTCGGCCCGACTGGCTGGGCCGCGACGAACGTCTCGCGCGTCACGCCGGTCACCGCGCCCGGCACCTCGCGGTTCCGGTAGGTGATGTTCGTGACATTGACGTTGTTGACGGTGTTGACGTTCGTCACGTTCGTCACGTTCGTCACGTTCGTGACGTTGACGTTGCGCACATAGGTGTTGCTCACCCGATAGGCCGGGACGTAGGGCTCCTCGGGCGCGAGCGGGAACCAGGCCACGCCGCCCCCGCCGCCGACGCTCACCGACAGATTCCAATGTGGACCGCCCACGAACGCCACGAGGGCGGGGGCGTACACCGGGCGCGCCGCGACGATGCGCCCCGGCACCCAGGCCCACCCGCCATCCAGAAACACCCAGCGCCCGTAGTGAAACGGCGCAAAGCCCCACGGAGCGTCGTCAATCCACGTCCAGCCCCAGGGGTCGACCCAGGCCCAATGGCCGTAGCGGTAGGGCGCCCAGCCGTCCACGGTGGTGCGCGGCACCCACACGTGGCCATATTCGCCACTCTGACGCCAGTCGCCGTATTGGTCGAGATCCTCGTAGCCGCTCACTTCACGCGACACGTACCGCGCCGAGCCGGCGTCGTCCCAGCGGCGGTCCCGCGTGGCGCACCAGTCCTCCCAGTCATCGGTGGGGAACGCGTTCCGCGTGTCGTAGCTCGGCGCATCGGTGCCGGAGAGGACTGCGGCTTCCTGGGCGCGCACCGAGAATGCCGAGCCAGCCGCGGTCACTTCGGCCTCACCGTGTCGCACGGTCACCGTGGTCGTATCACCCGTCGAGTCCACATCCACGCGATAGGTGCCGGGGCGGAGCAGCGACACGGCGCCGTTGGGCGTGTCGATCTCGAACACCTCGTCCTCCCCCAGATTGCGCACCCGTGCGTAGAGCGCGCCTTGTGACAGGCGCACCTGCGTGGTGCGGTCGTCCAGGGCGAGGAGCCCAAAGGCGCTTTGCGGCGCCAGCCGGATGGCGCTCGAGCCGACCGTCACCTCGGCCCGCGCATCCCAATCGGTCCAGAGGTGATCGCCGGTCGTGAGCGGATAGTTGAGGCTCGCCGCCGCCCAGTCATTCACGCTGCCCGGCCGGAACGAGACCGACCCGGTGAGAAAACTGAGCCGCCCGACGCGGCTTGGGGGGTCGCCCCCGCGGTCGGCGAGGCGAACGGTGGGCACGAGCGCCAGCATCAGCGCGGGCGTCAAATGGCGGGCGAGGCGCATAGTGGTCTCCTCCATGGGACCGGCGGCGCGGTGGGTGCGCACTCTACGATAAGGCTCGGCTGGGTGGCGACCAAATTGCGCCCCCGGTAGGGGGACCGGGGTCAGCGGGTCAAAGTTACTCGAGGCGTTTCGATTTGAAATGGTGGTGTGGGCCGGTGCCTCATCATCCTCAATACGCTCTCCCCGCTTCGACCCTTGCGGCGTTGGCACTCCCGTCGGACCGGCAGTGGACCCGACCCCATAGCTGCCCTGGAGCGTCCGCTAGCAGCCGCGTCTAGCCCCGCGTCCCGTGAGGACGGTCACGTGCGCGGCGGTCTCGCGTGCGGCCCCGTGCGTGACGTCACGGAGCGGGCGCCGTAACCAAGAGAGCTTCTGAGCGTCTTTACGAAAGAGACGGGGAGCAGCATCGAGGCATCAACGCTCCCGCCATTTCGGATCACCTCATTCGGGAGGCACCATGCGACCGGACTGCGCCGCCGCCGCACGTGACAGCGTCCCGCCCGACGCCCTGCTCGTATACCGAGTCGCGGCACTCAGCGACAAGCCGGCCCTGGCGGAGCTCTATCGGCGCCACGGCCTGACCCTCTACGCGCTCGCGTACAGTATCGTGCTCGACGGCGAAGCCGCAGACGCGGCGGTCGTCCTCACCTTCCGAGAAGTGTGGTGCCGGGCCGCTGCGTTCGACGGCCGTCAGAGTAACGTCGGCCGGTGGCTCGCGGAACTCACCCGTCGCGCCGCGGAGCAGCGTCTCGCGGTGCCACCCGGAGCCGGTCGAGCCGCAGCCCCGGACAGCTCGACCGCCGTGATGGCCGCCCCACCTCCGCCTTCCGTAGCGCACCCCGTCGAATCGCGCCGATTCACGAAATGGCGCGAGCTCGTCCGGGTCGCGGCGAGCGTCGTCCTCCCCGCGCTGCTCCTGGAGTAGCGAGCGGGCGGCGACGCGCGGTTCGGTCGCCGGCACATAAACGAGCGCGATCGCGCGACACCTCCTAGTCGCACGCGGTCGGCGTTCCTCGAGTCCGGCACACCGGTGGCCCGCCGACGGCCAGCGGCCGGTGCCCGTCGCCCCGTCGCTCGTGCCCTCCCTCGGGATACTCCGTTCGGCGCCTCCGCATCGCATATTCCCCATCGTCTGGATCACGCTGGAGCTCGATGTGACGCGGAAGTCGTACGCGTGGGTATAGGAAGCGTGGAGCCGAGCGACGCGGGACTAGTGCGCCGAGTGCTCGCCGGGGATACGCCCGCCTACGCCGCGCTGGTCGCTCGCTACCGCGACCGGCTGGGCCGCTACGCGCTCCATATGCTGGGGAGCCGGGAAGACGCGGAGGAGGCATTGCAGGACGCCTTTGTTCGGGGCTATCGCTCGCTCCACCGCTGCAACGACCCCGAGCGGTTCGGTCCCTGGCTCTACGGCATCCTGGTCAATCGGTGCCGCACGATCGGGGCGCGCGCCGCGCGCCGCGGACGGATGTTCCTGCACGACGACGCGGCCACCAACCGGGCCGCACTTCCGGGCCCGGCGGAGCGCGCCGAATGGGACGACTTGGTGCGGTGGGCGCTGGCACGACTCGCGCCCGAATACCGTGAGGCGTTCCTGCTGAAGCACATGGACGACCTCGAATATGAGGAGATGGCGCGCCTCACCGGCGCGGGTATCTCGGCGTTGAAGATGCGCGTGAAACGCGCGCGCGAGCAGCTCCAGGCGATTCTGAGCGAGGCGGAACGTGTTTGAAGATCGGCAGGACATCGTCGAACGCATCGTCAGTCACCTGCGCCGGCCCGCCCGGATCGACGCTGCGCTCGACGAGCGCGTGATGCAGGCGATCGCGACCCTGCCGCGCCCGGGCGGCGGCCGCGGCGCCCGCGCCGTCTGGCGCTGGCTCGCCCGTCCGCGCGCGTTCGCCGTCTCGCCGCTCGGTGCGCTGGCCCTCGCGGCGGGGCTGGCGGCGGTCGCACTGGTGCTACCCGGCCGCCGGGCGAGCGCGCCGCCCACTGAAGAGGTGGGGCGGCAGCTCCCCTTCGTCGTGATCGCGCCCCATGCCGTCCGCGTCTCGCTCGTCGGTGACTTCAACGACTGGGACGCGGCCCGCACGCCGATGCGCCGCCTGGGACGGGGGAGCGCGGTGTGGACGACGGTGGTACCCCTGGCACCGGGCCGCTACCGCTACGCCTTTCTGGCCGATGGCTCCCGCTGGCTCGCCGATCCCGCTGCGCCGGTGGCGCGCGACGACGAGTTCGGCCCGCCCAGCTCGGTGGTGACCGTGGGAGGGTCCTGACGTGCGCCCGCTCAGCCGCGTTGCCCTCGTGTGCAGCGGCGTGGCGGCGCTCCTCGCCGCGACGGCCGCCGCCCAGGATCCGCGCCTCGACCGGCTGACGCCGGAGGCCCGGGCTCCAGTCGCGACGCTGCTCGACTCGGCGCGTACCGCCGGACTGCCGGTGGAGCCGCTCCTGCAGCGCGCGCTCGAGGGCACGACGAAGCGCGCCGCGCCCGAGCTCGTCGTCGCGGCCGTACGGCGGCTCGCCGCGGACTTGGGGCGCGCGCGCAGTGCGCTCGGCTTCCGCGCGTCGCCCGCCGAGCTCGCCGCCGGCGCCGCGGCGCTGCGCGCCGGTGCCCCCGCGGAGGTCCTCGTCGCACTGCGGCGCAGTCGCCCGAACCCGCTGACGGTGCCCCTCGCCGTGCTCACCGACCTCGTGGCGAGCGGCGTCCCGGTGGACAGCGCCACGGCGGCGGTGTTGGCGCTCGCGACGCGGGCCCGCGACGCCGACCTGGTCGAGTTCCGTCGAGCGGTCGAGCGGGACATCGCCCTCGGCGCCTCGCCCGGGGCGGCCGTCTCGACCGACGCGATTGGCTTCCTAGGTCCGTCCGCCATATCTGTGCCGGGTCCGCACGGCCACCAGTCCTCCCAGCCCACCCGACCCTAGCGCCGCGCGACCGCGGTGACGGTCGGGACCCGTGCTTGGGCCGCGTCGCTCGCGGCAGGATGGTCGCTCCTCGCCGCGCGCGCCCTCGCTCAAACCACCGGGACCATCGGTGTCGGCGTCTCGACGGTGCGCTATGAGGGATTCCTCCCTTCGGGCGCCGTGACCGTCACGCCCGCGGTGCGGTGGGAGCACCGCACCGCGAGCGTCAGCGCGCAGGGTACCTACTTGCGGTTCGAGAGCGGTCACGAGAGCCTGCAGGGTGGCGTGACGGGCTTGCTCTCCACGGCCGCTCCGTCGCAGCGCTGGCGCGGAGAGGTCTCGCTCTCGACCGGCGCCAGTCGCTACCTCGACTTCGCCAGCTTCTGGCACGCCGTCGCCTCGGCCCGGGTCCACCTGCTGGGGCAACACCGCGGCGCCTGGATCGGCGGGACGGCCGGAACGACCTCGTACGGCGCCGGGCTCCGGCCCCTCACCGTCGCGGGCGCCGGCGCGTGGTGGCGCCTGCCCGACCTGACCGTGCAACTCGCTGCCAATCGCTCCCGCGTCGGGGACACCATCTACACGGACGTCCAAACGTCGGCCCACGCTGAGCGGGGCGGGGTCATCCTGGACGCGACGCTGGGCGCGCGGGTGTGGAATTGGGGCGTTGGGAGTGGGACGTTCGGCGAGGCGAGCGCGGCGATCTCGCTCGGCGAGCGCACGGCGTTGCTGCTCGCTGGCGGCCGCTATCCGACCGACCCGGTCCGCGGCAGCGTCGCAGCCCGGTACCTGACCGCAGCCCTTGCCATTCGCCTGTCCGCGCCCCGCCGCTTCGCCTACCGCCCTCCTGCTGCGCCGCACCCCGCGAGCGCCGACGGCCCGTCCCCAGGGGCGGGAGTCCACCTCGACGTGCAGGTGCAGTGGGGTGAGCCCGTGCGGCTCGTGGTGCACGCACCGGATGCCACGCGAGTCGAGCTCGCTGGGGACTTCACGAATTGGGAGCCGGTTCTCCTCACGAGCGCCGGCCCGGGCACCTGGGAGACGACCTTGCAGATCGCGAGCGGGATGCATCGCGTCAACGTGCGGATCGATGGCGGGGCATGGCTCGCGCCCACAGGCGTCACCCGATCGAGCGACGACTTCGGCGGCGAGGTGGGGACCTTCGCCGTGCCGTAGCCACCCACCGGCACGGGCGGGCGTGGCGTGCGCGCCACGCCCGTATCTAGGCGGGCGCGCTCGGGTCGCGGCGTCCCCGTCCCGCCGCGGTGTCGAGCCGTGTGACGCGGACCCGCGTTGGCGAGGTATCCCTCTGCAAGAGGATCCCTCTCCGCGCGAGGTGTCGTATGAGAAGTCGCCGCCCGTTCGCTCAGCCCGCCCTGCTCGTGTCGACCGCGCTCATCGCCCTCGCTCGAGCGGCGCCGGCGCAAGTGATCGCGATCCGCACGGTCCCGATCGCCCAGGGCGATCAGTTTCAGATCTTCCCGTCGGCCAATCTCGGAATGGGCAGCGTGTCCATCGCCTTGGCCGACACCCTGCTCGACCCCTTCGTCAACCCCGCGATGGGCGCCCGGGTCGGCGCCGCGCGCTTCTACAGCGCCCCCACCATCTACGGCATCTCGCAAGGGGCGGGCGGCGGACGGACGCTGCCACTCGCCACGCTCGCCGGCGCGGGTCCGTGGTTCGCGGGCTTCGCCCTCGCGGTGCAGCAAGTCGACCCCGGCTCACCGCCGGCTGCAGACAACGTTGTGTTCAATCCGCCCGTGGTCGGGGTCGTGGTGAGGCCGCCGCTGCCGACCGTGGCCCCGAAGCCGTCGCCCTACGCCAACCGTTACGCGTTCGCGATGCTGGGGCGCAAACTGCCTGGCGCGGGGCTGGCCCTCGCCGCCAGCGCGTTGTGGGCGAGGCTCACCGGAGTGGACGGAGTCGATCTCCTCTACCCCGGCAATAGCGGGCTGCAGCAGTTCGGTCACGCGCTCGACCTCCGGGTGGGGCTCCTGAAGGAATGGACGGGCGCGCGCTCACTCGAGGCGCTCGCGTTGTACGACCGCTTCGGCATGACGGACGACGTCACCTATCAGGATCCCTTCTGGGATCCCGCCACCCAACAGATCGCCCTGCGCTCCAGGCTCGAGCGCAACCACGATCAAACGAACACGTGGGGTCTCCACGTCGGCTACACGCAGCCGCTCGGCGCCGCGGGATGGCGGATCGGCTGGCTCGCCACCGCGAACGGCATGACCCACCCCAAGCTTCCCGAATACGAGCTGGCGAACGTGCCGGTGATCCCGCGCGATCCGGGACGCTCCTCCGCCTATAACCTCGGCATCGGCCTCTCGAAGACGCGTGGGCCCACGACCCTCGGCATCGACGCGATCTACGAGCCGATCTGGAGCTACACCTGGGCCGATGCCACCGCGCCGGTCGTCACGACGGTGGGCGCGACGATCCCCGTGGGCGGCAAGACCTTCGAGAATCACTTCCGCTTCTCGAATGCGCTGCTCCGCATGGGCGTGAGTCGCGCGATGGAGCTCCAGACGCTCGGCCGGGTGGTGGAGCTGCAGCTCGGCCTGATCGTGCGCTCGGTGCACTATGGGCTGGCCCAGGCCGACAACGTCCAGGGGGCGAGCAACGCGCTGACCGAAGGCTGGGTCGAGTGGACCCCCACCTGGGGGTTGAGTCTCCGCTTTCCCGACCTCGAGATCCGCTATCGCGGGCGCGTCACGAAGGGGACGGGGCGCCCAGGGATCCAGAGTGTGGCGTCGGTCGGCTTCTTCACGGCAGGACGGGACGTGGCCCTCGCGGGCGGCGGCATCCTCGTCGCCCCGAGCGGGCCTTTGAGCTTGCAGGATGTCAGCACGACGACCCACCAGGTCTCCATATCGCTCCCGTTGCCGTGACCGAGGTGACCCGATGATCACACTCCGCGCTCGCTCGCTGGGCCTCGGCCTGCTCGTCCTCGCCGCCGGCTGCGAGGGGACGACGCCCACCAACACGCTGCCGCTGGCGATCGATGCCCAGGTCCGGAACAGCTTCCAGGGCTACGGCGTGGTCCCGATCGGATCGCTGCCGGCCCAGGATACGGCGCTCGTGGCCTTAGGGCAGGCCCTCATGTTCGACCCGATCCTGAGCGGCAACCGCGACGTCGCCTGCGCCACCTGCCATCTGCCCGCGACGGCGGCGGGGGACGGCCTCGCCTTGGCGATCGGCACCGGCGGCGCCGGGCTCGGCCCGTCCCGTACCCTGGGGCCGGGACGCCAGTTCGTGCCGCGCAACGCGCCGTCGCTCCTCAATGCGGGCCTCGGGCTGCCGTATGTGTTCTGGGACGGTCGGATCTCGCGCTTCGGACCCGGGCGGCCCACGACGCCGCCCCCGGTGACGGTCCCGCCCGACCTGCCTAACATCCTCGCGGTGCAGGCGATGTTCCCCGTGCTGGACCGCACCGAGATGCGAGGGGAGCTGGGGGACCGCGACGTGTTCGGGAACCCGAACGAGCTGGCGCAATTCAGCGACAGCCAGTTCGCCCTCACCTGGCAGGCTGTGATGAGGCGCCTGCTCGCGATCCCCGAATACGTGACCAAGTTCGCCACGGCGTTTCCGGCGGTCCCGACGGAGCAACTCGGCTTCCAACACGCCGCGACGGCGCTGGCGGCCTTCGAAATGCAAGCATTGACCAAGACGGATTCGCCGTTCGACCGCTACCTGGCCCGCGACGACGGGGCGCTGACGATCCAGGAGAAGCGCGGCGCGCTCCTGTTCTTCGGGAAGGCGGCCTGCTCGCAGTGCCACAGCGGCCCGCTGCTGGGCGGGAACGAGTTTGCGAATACCGGCGTGCCGCAGATCGGGCCTGGGGTGGGGGCGGCGGCGCCCCTCGACCTGGGGCGCGGGGGCCTCGCCAACAACAGTTTCTACCCGTTCGCGTTCCGCGTCGCGCCGCTCCGCAACGTCGAGCTCACGGCGCCGTACATGCACGACGGCGCGTTCGCCACGCTCGAAGCCGTCGTGCGGCACTACAACGACGCGCCGGCCGCGCTGCGCCAGTTCGACGCCTCGCAGCTCACCCCCGCGGTGCACGCGCTGTACCACGGTGATGCGGCGACGATCGACTCGGTCTTGGCGCACCTGGATAGCCGGGTCCGACCGCTCAGCCTCTCGGACGCGGAGCAGAGCGACCTCGTGGCGTTCCTCAGGTCGCTGACCGATCCGACGGCGCGCGACCTGAGCGCCCTCGTCCCCGCGCGGGTGCCGAGCGGGCTACCGGTACCGCACTGAACGACGCGCCCCGGCGTCAGCCGGAGGCCGGATCGGGAGGGTACCGAGGGTGCGTCCGAGGGCTCAGGGCACCCGAGACCATGGCTTCCGAGCGCGGACGAAGGCACCCATGATCCGGCCGCCGACCTCGCGCGCCAGCGCCTCGGCATCGAGCCCCGCGCCGGTCAGCACGGCTCGCGCGTCCTCGAACTCGTAGATCCTGGTGGGCTCAAGATCGATCGCGACGAATCCTGCTGCCGCGAGGAGCGTCCGGTACTGCTGCTCCTCGAGCGCGCCGGCGATACAGCCGACCCACAGCTCCATGCTCCGACGCACGACCGCCGGGATCTCCCCGCGCACCACGACGTCGGATACGGCGAACCGGCCGCCGGGCTTCAAGACCCGGAAGGCTTCCGCCAGCACCCGGCCCTTGTCCGCCGAGAGGTTGATGACGCAGTTCGAGATGACGACATCCACCGACGCGTCCGGCAGGGGGATGCGCTCGATCTCGCCCTTCAGGAACTCCACGTTGGTCGCCCCCGCCAAGCGCTGATTCTGGCGCGCCAAGGCGAGCATCGCATCGGTCATGTCGAGGCCATAGGCCTTCCCGGTGGACCCCACGCGCTGGGCGGACAGGAGCACATCGATCCCGCCTCCTGAGCCGAGGTCGAGCACCGTCTCTCCCGCGTGCAGTTCCGCCAGCGCGGTGGGATGGCCACAGCCGAGCGAACCGAGGACCGCGCCCTCGGGGAGGGCCGCGGTCTCGTGCGCGGGGTAGAGATTCGCGCTCACGGGATCGCCACCGCAGCACCCCGCTGCCGAGCCGCCGCAGCTGCCTCGCTCCCCGGACAGCGCGCGCAGCGCCGCCGCGCCGTACTGCTGTTGCACCGTTTCCTTGAGGTGCTCGTCGCGCATGGTTCCTCGGGCTCCGTATTGCCAACAGTTATTGCTGTGTCGGGGCCAAAACAACTCAGCTGCAGCAGGCCCGCACGCAGCTCCCCGCGTGCTTCCCCGGCTTGACCGATTGGGCGAAGGCCGCGATCGCATCGAGCACCGCACGATTGAGCGCGTAGTAGACCCAGCGACCGTCGCGACGGTCGGTCACGAGACCCGCCTCCTTGAGGGTCTTGAGGTGGAAGGAGAGGCGGGGCTGGGCGGCGTCGAGGCTTTCCTGCAGCTCACAGACACAGCGCTCGCCATGCGACAGCAGCTCGACGATCTCCAGCCGGGTCTCATCCGACAGCGCGTGGAACCACTGCGCCGCATGGGATGTGGCCGGGAGTGTGTCGGTCGTCATACCATCAATATATCAACGGAATTAGATATATCAACGGGCTAAGGGGCGCCTGGAGCGCCGGCCGCGAGAGCAGCGAGGCAGGGGCAGGTGATCGGGTTGCTGGACGACCTGGGACTCCATGCGGGCCAGGTCCCGACGTCGTTCCGCGCGGCATCGGAGGCGGTACCTCCCACGCTGGGCGTTCCCGAGCCGCGGGTTCGATGTGACGGTGGTGCCTGGCGGGCGCCGGGAGCCGTGGATTGCGGCGCGTCCACCGCTCGTTCGCCGTGATGGCAGCGGGCCCCATCCACCATCTCCTTACAGTGTCAGCACCGTCTCCTTACAAAAGGGATGAGCCCCGCGTCGTAAGTTGCCTGTCGTCCCGGGCGCGCCGGGGCTGAGGTGGCTGGGGCGGCAGCCTTCGCAGCGGCGCCAGCCGGCGCTCACCAGGCCGGCTGGTGCCTTTCCCCTGGGATAGGAGACCGGCCAAACCACCGGAGCCAACCCTTCGGCTGAATCCGGTATCCAACAACAGGCGTAGTACACACACGATCACCCACACACGGACCGGTCCATGCTTCCTGCGCTGGTGCTCGTGGGCCTCCTCCAGGCCCCCCAGACGGCGAAGACCCTGCGAACCACCGAGACGCCGCACACCACGGCGGGCAACGCGACCCAAGCGGTCCGGGCGGCGGTCCCGCCGGTGATCGACGGGAAGGACGACGACGCGGTCTGGGCGACGGCCACTCCCATCACCGCCTTCCGGGAGTGGCGGCCCACCGAGGACGCCGAGCCCAAGTTCCGCACCGAGGCGAAGATCGCCTTCGACGCGTCGAACCTGTACGTGTTCGTGCGCGCCTTCGACCCGCACCCCGACAGCATCATCAAGATTCTGGCGCGCCGCGACACCTGGACATCCTCGGACATGATCTGGGTGATGGTGGATTCCTACCACGATCACCGCACCGGCTACGAGTTCGGCGTCAACGCCGCCGGCGTGAAGATCGACCAGGCCATCTACGACGACGGGAACGAGGACCAGGCGTGGGACGCGGTCTGGGATGTCGCGACCCGCATCGACTCGCTGGGCTGGACGGCCGAGTTCCGGATTCCGCTCTCGCAGGTGCGCTATAGCAGCGACCGGGCGCACACCTTCGGCATCATGCTGCTACGGGACATCTACCGGTTCAACCAGCGGCTCAGCTGGCCGCTGTTCCGGCAGTCGAAGTCGGGGTTCGTCTCACAGTTCGGGCACCTCACGGGGCTCGACGACGTGGAGGCCCCACGCCGCATCGAGGCCGCGCCCTACATGGTGACGAAGAACTCCTCCCAGATCACGAACAACGCCTTCACCCGCGGTACCGACGCCACCCTCGGCGGCGACTTCAAGTACCGGGTGGCCTCCAATCTGACGCTCGACGCGACGGTCAACCCGGACTTCGGGCAGGTGGAGAGCGATCCGGCGGTGCTGAACCTGACGGCGTACGAGTCGTTCTTCGACGAGCGGCGGCCGTTCTTTGTAGCGGGGCGCGGCTTATTCAACTTCAGCGTCGACTGCAGCTCGGTGAACTGCAATAGCGAGCAGCTGTTCTACAGCCGGCGCATCGGGCGCACGCCCGAGCTGGCCGGCACCTATAACGACACAACGCCGCAGCAACCGACCGCCATTCTCGGCGCCGCCAAGCTCACGGGCCGGCTCGCGAACGGCCTCACGATCGGGGCGCTCGACGCCGTGACGCAGCACGTGACGGGACGAGCCGACACGACCACGGAACCGGCCGCGAACTTTGCGGCGCTGCGCGTCAAGCAGGACCTGCGGGGCGGCAAGAGCAACGTCGGGGTCATGTTCACCGGCGTGAACCGGAGCCTCGACCAGTTCACGTCGCCCTACCTGCGCCAGAGCGCGTACACCGGGGCGCTCGATTTCCGGCATCGGCTCCCCAAGGACGTGTACGAGATCGCGGGGTCCGTCGACCTGACCCGCGTGGCGGGGAGCCGGCAGGCCATCGCCGCGACGCAGCGGGACGCGGTGCACTACTACCAGCGGCCCGACGCGGGGCTCCTCTTCGACACCACCCGGACCTCGCTCTCCGGCGACGCCGAGGAGCTGCACTTCTCCAAGGTGGGCGGGGAGCACCTCCTGTTCGAGTCGGCCTACATGCGCC
>DATBBW010000044.1:0-6763 GCA_036270795.1 Gemmatimonadales bacterium
CTGTGGCAGCGGCCCGTGGCGACCTGGGAGGAGGCGCGCGAGCTCCCGGCCGCGCTGCGCCGCGCCCTCGCCGAGGCCTACCCGCTCCGTCGCCTCGAGCTCGCCGTACACCAGGTGTCGGCCGACGGCACCGAGAAAGACCTGTGGAACCTCGGCGCGGGTGAGGCGATCGAGTCGGTGTTGATCCCGGAGGGCAAGCGGCGCACGCTCTGCATTTCGTCCCAGGAGGGGTGCGCCTTGGGGTGCGTGTTCTGCGCCACCGGCCGGATGGGGTTTCGTCGCAACCTCTCGGCGGCCGAGATCGCGGGCCAGGTGCGCGAGCTGGTGCTGCGCGACCCGGCCCTGAAGCCCACGAACGTCGTGTTCATGGGCATGGGCGAGCCGCTCCTCAACTGGGACGCCGTGGATCGGGCGCTCACGATCTTGAACCATCCCGACGGCTGCGGGATCGGGGCGCGCCACATCACCGTCTCCACCGTGGGGATCCTCCCCAACCTGGCGCGGCTGGCGCAACGGCCCGAGCAGTTCCGGGTGGCGCTGTCGCTCCACGCGCCCACCGGAGCGCTGCGCCAGGCGCTGATGCCGATCGAGAAGAAGTACCCCCTGCCCGAGGTGCTCCAGGCGCTCGGGGCGTTCCGCCGCCGGGTGACGCTCGAGTACGTGCTGATCGGCGGGCGCAACGACGCCCTGGCCGAGGCCGATCACTTGGCCCGGCTCGCGCTGCCGCTCGGCGCTCTCGTCAACCTGCTGCCGCTGCATCCCGGGGGCGCCCCCGATCTCACGCCCAGCCCGCGGGCGCAGATGCTCGCGTTCGCGCGGCGTCTGAAGCAGCTGGGCGTGGAAGCGGTGGTGCGACGGAGCCGCGGGCTCGACATCAGTGCGGCGTGCGGCCAGCTCCGGGTGGAACTCGGGGCGCGCGCGCGGCGCGCGGAGCCCGCCGACCCCGAGCCCGCCCCGCGCGCCTAGCCCCCCGCGTCGGCCCGCCTCCCGCCGGAGCGCCGGCCGGCTCAGGGATGAAACGGCACGCGCGGGGCGAAGTCGGCCCCGAGGAAGACGCTGGCGTCGAGCAGTCGCCGCGCGTCGGGCACTGCCATCACACGCCCGACCCCCAGCGCCCGACGCACCCGCTCGCCCGCCGTGAGGTCGCCGCGGCGCACTAGGATGCGGGTCGAGTCGAGCGAGCCGAGCGAGTCGGGCGCGGTGCGGAAGGTGAGGACATCGATCCCCGCCCGGCGCAACAGCCGGGTCGCGGTCTTCGCGAGCCCCGGCTTGGCGGTCGCGTTCAGGACCTCGACCGTGATGTGTACGCCCTGCTCCCCAGGGATCGGCAGCGGGGCGCCCCGGGCCCCGTCGCCCCGGCACGCTGGGAGCGCGAGCGACAGCCCGATCAGTACCCGACGAGCGAGTTCCAGAAATCCACCGTGAGCTGGGCCAGGGGCCAGCGCGTGTCGATCGCGCGCGCGATCCGCCGCGCCGCGACCTGCTTGAGCACCGCATCGCGCTCGGTGACGACCCGCCCGGCGAGCGAGCGCCGCAGCTCGTGATCGAAGGGCCGCCCCGGCTCCAAGTAGTCGGCGAGGTAGAGCATCTTCCCCACGTCGTCCCAACCCGCATACCCGAGCGAGTGGTAGCGCACCGCGTCGAGCACCCCCTGGTCGCGCTCGCCGTCGTGCGCCGCATGCTCCGCCGCCATTGGCCCGTGCTCGAGCTCGGTCGCGGCGGGCGCGTCGCGCAGCGCGTCGTGCAGCCAGGCGGCCCGGAGCCAGCGCGCGCGCTGGTCGTCGGCGAGGCCCAGCGCCATCGCCCACGCCGACAGCAGCCCGGCCACTCGCTCGATGTGTGCTCGGCGCTCCGCACTCGCGACCGCCCAGGCCGGAAGCCCCGTCACGCCCGCACCGCGGTGTCGGCGGCCACCCCCTCGCCGAGCACCACGTTGTCGATCAGCCGCGTTTGTCCGACGCGCGCCGCGACGACGACGACGCTGCGCGCGTCGGCTCGCGCCACGGGACGCAGCGCTTCATCGACGAGGGCGAGGTAGTCGGGGGTAACCCCCGGGGCGGCGAGCACCTCGCGGCCGCGCCGCTCGAGCGCTTGCGGATCGGCCTCCCCCGAGCGCCACGCTTGTTCCACCGCGCGCAGCGCCCGCGACAGCGCGAGGGCGGAGCGCCGCTCGTCACCGCTCAGGAAGCGGTTGCGGGAAGAGAGCGCGAGGCCGTCCAGCTCGCGGACCGTGGGGGCGACGTCGATCTCGAGCGCGAAGTCGAGATCGGCCGCCATCCGACGCACCAACATCGCTTGCTGAAAATCCTTGCGGCCGAACACCGCGAGGTCTGGCTCGACGAGATGGAACAGCTTGGCGACCACCGTGAGCACGCCGGCGAAGTGGCCGGGCCGCGCGGCGCCTTCGAGCGTGTCGGCCAGGGGCCCCGGGTCGAGCCGCACCAGCGGCTCGGTGGGGTAGAGCGCCGCGCGGTCCGGCGCGAACACACAGTCCACCGCGCGTTCCGCCGCGAGCGCGCGATCGCGGGCGAGGTCGCGAGGATAGGCCGCGAAGTCCTCCTGCGGCCCGAACTGCAGCGGGTTCACGAAGACGCTCAGCACGACGCGGTCGACGCGCGCGCGGGCGCGGTCCACGAGCCGCAAGTGCCCCTCGTGGAGCGCCCCCATCGTGGGGACGAACCCGAGGCGCCGGCCCCGCGCGCGCTCCGCTCGCGACCAGGCGCGCATCTCTGCGGGCGTCGCGATCTCCCGCATGCTATGTGGGGAACGAGTGCTCTGGCCCTGGATAGCGTCCCTCGCGCACCTCGGCCGCATACAGCCGCACCGCCTCACGCACGTCCTCGGCCAGCGCGGCGTAGCGCTTCACGAACGTGGCGTTAAACCGGTCGTTCAGGCCGAGCAGGTCGTGGAGCACGAGCACCTGGCCGTCGCACGCCGGGCCGGCCCCGATCCCGATCGTGGGGATCGTGAGCGCCTTGGTGATGTGGGACGCGAGCGGCGCGGGGACCAGCTCGAGCACGATCGCGAAGGCGCCCGCGGCTTCGAGCGCTCGCGCGTCCGCCTTGAGCCGCTCGGCCGTCGCGTCGTCCCGCCCCTGCACCCGATGGCCGCCGAGCGCGTGCACCGACTGCGGCGTCAGCCCCAGATGGCCCATGACCGGAATGCCGACGTCCACCAGCGCCCGCACCGTCTCGGCCATCGGCTGCCCGCCCTCGAGCTTCACTGCGTGGCAGCCGGTCTCCTGCAGCGCGCGCCCGGCGTTCCTGATCGCCTCCTCGCGCGACACCTGATAGGAGAGAAACGGCAGGTCGCACACCACGAGCGCGTGCGCGCTGCCGCGGCGCACGCTCTTCGTGTGGTACAGCATCTGCTCGAGCGTGGCCGAGAGCGTCGTCTCCGCCCCGGCGAGCACCTCGTTCACCGAATCCCCGACCAACAGCACGTCGACGCCCGCCGCTTCGAGGAGCCGCGCGAACAGCGCGTCGTAGCAGGTGAGCATGACGATCCGCTCGCCCCGCTGCTTCATCTCGAGCAGGGTGCGGACGGTGAGGGGTTTCGCGGGCTCAGCCACGGGTGGCGACCTCGGGCGCCCGGTCGAGCTCCGCCATCTCGCGGCGCCAAAAGTCGCGGTGCTCGAGCTCGGGATGGGGGAGCGTAAGCTCCGCCGTGCGCTCGACGCGCGTGCCGTAGCGCACGATATCGAGATCCAGGGTGCGCGGGCCCCAGCGCACCCGGCGCTCGCGCCCCCGCTCCGCCTCGATGGCGTGCAGCTCCCGGAGCAGCGCGGCGGGCGCGATCTCGGTCTCGAGCAGTACCATCTGGTTCAGATAGGGCCCCTGCGGCACCGGGCCCAGGGGCGCCGTCTCTTCCACGGCGGACTGCTTCACGAGCCGCGTGGTGGGGAGCGCCGCCAGCCGGGCGCGCGCGTGGGCCAGATGGGCCGCGCGGTCGCCCAGATTCGACCCCAAGGCCACGTACACCCGCTCGCCCCTCGGCATCGGGGAATGGTAACCCAGGCTACGCGATGCTCGCAAAGCCGCGGGTCAGCTCGCGCAACATCGCCGCCACGTCCTCGAGCTCGCGCGTCGCGCGCTCCAGCTCGGTGAGCCCGCGGGCCGCCTCGTCGGCGCGCGTCGCCACGTCGTCGGCTTCGGCTCGGTTCTTCCCGGCGATCGCGGCCACGGCGTGAATGCGCTGCCGCAACGCCCCGAACGCCTTGTCCTGCTCGGCGGCGGCGGCGGCGATGCGGTGCGCGTGCCCCGTGGCCTCGGCGGTCGCGGCGACGATCGCGTCGAGCGCCTGGAGCGCCGCCGACGACACTTCCTCCACCCCGCTCACGTTCACCTGGCCCCGCCGCATTTGCTCCACCACCTCGCCCACCTGGCGGTGAATGTCCTGCACCAGCTCGCCCGCCTCGAGCGCCGCGGTCGCGCTCTGCTCGGCCAGCCGGCGCACCTCGTCGGCCACGACCGCGAACCCCTTGCCGTGCTTGCCCGCGCGCGCCGCCTCGATCGCCGCGTTCAATGCGAGCAGGTTTGTCATGTCGGCGAGCTCGCGGATCGAGGCGATGAACCCGGTGATCCGCCGACTCACCTGGCCGAGCTGCTGCACCTGTCCCGAGGCGTCGCTCACGAAACTCTTGAGCGCGACCAACCGCTCGATCGCGTCGCGGATCTGCTGGCGGTTCTTGTTCGCCACCTCGCTCGCGGTGGTGGACGCCTGGGCCGCGTCCGTGCCGTCCTCCGACACCCGCCGCGACACCTGCGCCAGGCTTTCCGTCGCCTCGAGCCCGCCCGCGACCTCGCCCTGCTCGGCCAGGACGCCCGCGCGGATCGCGCCCGTGGACTGCGCCACGGCGCTCGCCGCCTCTCGCAGCGACTGGGCGGCGCGCACCAGCGTGGCGAGCTGCTGCGTCATCGTCTCCACCGTATCGAGCAGCGGGCGGCGCAGGTCGGTGATATGGATCGCCGTGGCCAGCTGGTTCGCAAACGTGTAGATCGTGAACACGTCCTTCGCCCGGTACACCTTGCGCTTGTGGTGCTCCACCTCGAGCGTGCCGATCACTTGGTCGCCGAACTTCAGCGGGACCATCACCAGGCTCTGCACGTACAGCGGCGCATCGGCGACCCGCTTGTCCCGCGTTACATCATCGATCACGATCGCGACGCCGCTCTGCGTCACCTGCTCGCGCAGCGCGGCGATGTCCGCCGTGGGCTCGACGCGCTCGGCCCGGCCGATCTCCCCGCGGTACGCGAGCCGCAGCGCCCCATCCTGCCGGCGGTAGATGCGAAAGTCGCCCCAATCGACCAGCCGGTGGGCGAGCCGCTCAATGCGCGCGAACGAGTCCTGGAGGCTGACGTTGCTCGTGATCACCGCCTCCATCGCATGGATCTTGTTGAGCTCTTCGGCAGCGATCGCCTCCTCGATCGTGTGCTTGAACAGCAGCCCGAGCGCGCCGAGCGCCGCGCCGACGAAGAGCCAGGCGAGCGGCGGCCAATAGACCACCGTGCCCACGACGACGCCCGCCGCGATGACCGTCGCCCCGTACGCGATGCACTCGTAGCGCAGGATCAGCAACCGCTCGTCCTGCTCCAGCTTACCGCGGATGATCAGGGCGAAGTAGAAGAGCAGGCGGCCGATCACGAAATAGGCGAGCGCGTAGAAGAACAGCGCCGGGACGAGCTCGACGTGCAGCCCCGGCGCCGCCCCCTCGGACCACCGCAACATCGCCGCGTACACGCCGTAGGCGCCCACGAGCGCGATGACTTCACGCCCCAGGTTCACGAGGGCGGCCCGGAACATCTTCTTCTGCCACAGCCAGTCGGCGCCGAGCACGCTGAGCGCGACGGCGAGCGCCGTGGCCGGGACGCCCACGAGCAGACTGCCGGACAGCGCCACGAGGCCGGTCTGCGTGAGGTAGGAGTACTTGCTGAGCGGCACTTGGGCCGCGCGCAACAGCAGCGCGGCCCCAGTCATGAGGAACACTTCTGTCAGCTGGCCCGTCCACCGCGGGTCGGCCATGAGCACGGCGCCCAAGAGGAGTGGCCCGCCCACCGCGATCGCGCGACTGTAGAGCGCGACCAGCCGGTTAGGCGTCACGCCGCCGCCCCCGCTCCGGCGTCCGCCCTGCCCCCCCGCCGCCCGGCTGGCGTTCCCCGTCCCCGTCTCCGTCCCCGACTCCCTCCCCGGCCCGGGCCCGCACCGCCCCCGCGAGGTCGCGCACCAGGCGCTCCAGCGCCCTGAGCCCGCCTGCCCCGAGCGCCTCGACCAGCGCACTGCCCACGACCACGCCGTCGGCGAGTTGGGCCGCCGCGCGCGCCTGCGCCGGCGTCGCAATCCCGAACCCGATCGCCAGCGGCAGCGCGCTCACGCCCCGCACCCGGGCGACCTGGTCGGCGAGGTCGCCGGGCACCTGGTCGCGCACCCCGGTCACCCCGAGCCGCGAGATCAGGTACAGGAACCCGCTCGCCTCCTGCACCGCGCGCGCCAAGCGCGCCGGGGTCGTCGTCGGCGCGATGAGCCGGATCAACGCCACGGGGCTGGCGCGCACTTGGGCCTCGAGCGCCGGGTCGGCCCCCGCCGGCAGGTCGGTGAGCAACAGCCCCGACGTCCCCGCGGCCGCGGCGTCGACGAGGAAGCGCTCCAGGCCGTACGCCAACACGGGATTGAGATAGGTCATCACGATCACGGGCACGCGGAGCCCCGCCTGGCGGATCAGCTCCAAGACGCGCGGCACCGTCATCCCCTGATCCAGGGCGGCCTG
>DATBBW010000045.1:0-6321 GCA_036270795.1 Gemmatimonadales bacterium
CCGCCTCTACCCGCGCGCCTGGCGTGCCGTGGTACGTCATCGCGGCGTTGCTCGTCGCGACGGGCTCCGTCGTCGGCGTGCTCTGGGACATCTCGTGGCACCGTTCCATCGGGCGCGACACGTTCTGGACGCCAGCGCACATCGCGATCTACTTGGGCGGGGTCCTGGCCGGTGGGGCGTGCGGCTGGCTCGTCCTGAGGACCACGTTCGCCGGCAGCCCCGAGGAGCGGGCCCGCGGCGTCTCCTTCTGGGGCTTCCGCGGGCCGCTCGGCGCCTGGGTGTGTATCTGGGGCGCCATTGCGATGATCACGTCGGCGCCGTTCGACAACTGGTGGCACAACGCGTACGGCGTCGACGTGAAGATCATCAGTCCCCCGCACGTGTTGCTCGCCCTCGGCTTCACGGGGATCGAGCTCGGCGCCCTGCTCCTGGTGGTGGCCTGGCAGAACCGCTCCGAGGGCGCGACCGCTCAAACCGGCGGCCTGCTCTACGCCTATGCCGCGGGACTGATGATCGTCAACGCCGCGACGATGGGGATGGAGTACATCGGCTTCGGGAACGAGGCCCACACCGCGCTGTACTACGAAATCGCCGGGGCCGGCTTCCCGCTCTACCTCGCCGCGTTCGGACGCTCGGCTCGCCTGCGCTGGCCGGCGACCGCGGCGG
Organism: Gemmatimonadales bacterium; assembly: GCA_036270795.1. GTDB lineage: Bacteria > Gemmatimonadota > Gemmatimonadetes > Gemmatimonadales > GWC2-71-9 > AG41. The sequence goes on from DATBBW010000045.1 coordinate 667, forward strand.
CGGCGGTGTACATGGGGGTCACGCTGCTGATGATTTGGGTGTTGCAGCTGTTTCCCGCGACGCCCAAGCTCGCGCCCGTCTTCAACCCTCTCTCCGCCATGGTCCCGCCGCCGTTCCCGCTGCTCCTCGTGGTGCCCGCGCTGGGGGTCGACCTCGTGATGCGCCGGCTGGGCCGCGGCCGGGACTGGCGGCTCTCGGTGCTCGTGGGCTTCACGTTCCTCGCGGTGTTCTTCGTGACCCAGTGGCGCTTCGGCGAATTCCTCGTCAGCCCCTCGGCGCGCAACTTCTTCTTCGGCGTGGACCAGTGGGATTATTCCACCCACTTGGGGCCCTGGCGCTACACCTTCTGGGGGCTCCAGAATGATCCGCTCACGCCCCGCGCGCTGCTGATCGCCGCGCTGCTCGCCGTCGCCTCGGCACGGCTCGGGCTGTGGTGGGGCAATTGGATGACCCGGGTCAGGCGATGACCGGCACGCCGGGCCGTCTGGCGGCCCTCGCGGGGATCGTCCTCGCGGCCTCCGCCCACGTGGGCAGCCCCGACACCTACTTTGAGGGAAGTGCCGGTCCCTACGCGGTGCGGGTCATCGTGCGCAATCCCGGCGTCGTGCCGGGCCTCTCGCAGATCACCGTGCGCCTGCTCACGCCGCGCGCCGTGCATCGGGTGCTGGTCCTCCCCGTTTACTGGGACCCGAGGACCGCGGCGCCACCCCCACCTGACGTCGCCCAGCCCGTGCCCGGGGATTCGACGCTCTACAGTGCGGCCCTGTGGCTGATGCGCGATGGCTCGTACAGCGTCCGGGTCACGGTCGAGGGCGCAGCGGGCACGGGCACCACGCTGGTTCCGGTGCTCGCGGTCGCCACGCGCCGGCTCGAGCTCGCGCGCCCCCTGGGGATCGCGCTGCTCGGCCTCGGCGCCTTCCTCGTGGTCGGGGCGCTCACGCTCGTCGGCGCCGCCGTGCGCGAGAGCGTACTCGAACCAGGCGCCGCGCCCGATCGACGGGGCACCTGGCGAGCCCGCATCGCGATGACCGGGGGCGCAGCGCTCCTCGCCCTCGCGCTCGTCGGCGGCCGGGCGTGGTGGAACGCGGTGGATGCCGCATACCGCACCGGTCTCTACCAGCCGATCCACGCCACCGCGAGTGTGCGCGGCTCGGGAGCACAGCGCTCGGTGCGGCTCGCGATCGACGAGGCCGCGTGGACCAACCGTCGGCGCTGGTGGACTCCGCTCATCCCCGATCACGGCCACCTGATGCACCTCTTCCTCGTGCGTGACTCGAGCCTCGACGCGTTCGCGCACCTGCATCCGCTGCCACTCGACTCCGCGACGTTCGAAGCCAATCTCCCGCCGCTCCCACCCGGCCACTATCGCGCGTATGCCGACATCGTGCATGAGACCGGGTTCGCCGAGACGGTCGTCACGACCGTCGACGTCGCGGCGCCACCGACGACGTGGAGGCCCACCGATCGCGATGACGCGTGGCGCGTCGGGACCGCTGACGAGACGCGGGGAGCGGCGCTGGTGAGCCGGCTGGCGGATGGCTCGCTGATGACCTGGGAGCGCGGCGCGGCGCCGCTGCGGGTCGACCGGGAGGCGCCGCTCGCCTTCACGGTCGTGGGACCCGACAACCGGCCGGCGATGCTCGAGCTCTACATGGGCATGGCCGGTCACGCAATGATCGCGCGCGCCGACGGCTCCGTGTTCGTGCACTTGCATCCCGCGGGGACCATCTCGGTGGCGGCGCAGGAGACCTTCCGGTTCCGCGAGCCCGGCGACACGGTGTGGGGCATGCTCGCGAAACGGCTCGCCACACTGGACTCAGGCGCACATCCAGACGAGGGGGCGATGGGCCTCGGTGCGGTCTCGTTTCCGTATGCGTTCCCGCAGCCCGGCCGCTACCGCCTGTGGGTTCAGGTGAAGCGCCACGGCGAGATCCTGACCGGCGTGTTCGACGCCTCGGTCGAGGCCGCCCGCTAGCCTCGCGCACCGTGAGCGGCGCGGGGTGTCGCACGCTTCCATCCGCCCACATCGGGGGGGAGCGAGCCCTGCCGCTCGTGACGGGGGCGTACGCCTTGACGTCAAGCGGGAGGGGACGGCGGGCTGTCACGTTCCGTCCCACCCAGGCTCCATTCAATCCATCGCGCTCCGGGAATGCCCCTGTCTGCGGCTCAGCACGGAATCGACCGGCGCCCTAGTTATTCGCTAGCGTCTTGCAGGGGCGGGCCGCGAGTAGGCGGGCATCCGCGGTAACGAGCGCGAGGTCCAACACCCGGGCCGTGGCTGCAAGAAAACGATCCGCCGGATCTTGGTGCGGTAGGCTGACGCGCCGACTCTCGAGCGCGACGCGGTGCGTGACTGGCGCTTCGCGATAGGGGCCGGCGCGCAGCGCGTCTTCTACCCAGGTGCTGGGTTCCCCGGTCACCGTCACGCGGCCCCGCTCGATCAGGAGCAGCACCTCCCACACCGAAATCGACGAAAGCCACAACTCCGCTGCGGGGTCGACGAACGCCGTGCGTACCCTCCGCGACAGTCGGTCGGGGTCGAGCTGGCTCCAGACCCAGATGTGCGTGTCGAGCAGGAGCCTCACGAGCCGATCGCCTCCCAATCTTCTGGATTGACGACCGGTGCCACGATGTCACCGGTGATCTTGGCCCGACCCTTGAGCTTGCCGAGCCAGGGCTCGGGCGGCAGGGGAGGTGTGGGCGGCACGATTTCCGCCACCGGCTCGCCGAACTTCGTCACGACGATGGGTTGTCCTGTTTCTTTCACCCGCTTGAGCACGGCAAGGCAGCGAGCCTTAAACACCGAGATCGCTATGGTATCCTTGGCCATACCTCAATGTACCATGGTCGTGGACCATAGTCAATTGGCGCGAAACTCGTTTCCTCGAGGGGGCTAGCGGGCCGAGCCTAGGGTGGCGAGCGGCGCCCTCATCGTTTCTGCCGGGCGTAGATGCCCATGAGCTGTGCCGTGCCGAGCACGTGGCCGCTCATCGCCGCCTCCACATCCTTCTTCTGCGCCCCGGCCTTGAGCGTGAGCGCCCGATCGAGCGCGTACAACTTGAAGAAATAGCGGTGGGCCCGGCCGGGCGGCGGGCACGGCCCACCGTAGCCCGGGCGCCCGAAGTCGGTGCGTCCCTGGAGCGCGCCACCCAGCTCCGGCAACGCGTCGCGCTTCGCCACGTTCTCGGGGAGCGCGACCGCCGTTCCCGGGAGGTTGTAGAGCACCCAATGCACCCAGGTCCCGGCAGGCGCGTCGGGGTCGTCGGCGATGAGGGCGAACCCTACCGCGCCGGGCGGCGTGCCGCTCCAGGCGAGCGGTGGCGAGACGTCGGCTGCGTCGCAGGTGTGTTTGACCGGAATCGCGGTCGAGTCCCGGAAGGCGGGACTGGTGAGCGAGAACGCCATACGTCCCTCGCGCGCGGCGACGATCGCGAGCGCGATCGCCAGGATGTGGAATGGAGATGCAGCGGGGCGGCCCATCGCGCCATACATATACCAAAAAAGTCAAACCCGGGGCAGTATTGCTCCCCGGGCTGACCGGCCGGGCGAAGTGGCCGTCGACACTTCGGCCGCGACCTACACCGTGGCTGCGTTGTCGCGTGCAAGCTACGGCGTGGTGCGCGACCGTGGGTGGAGATGGCGTGGGGAGCGTGTCAGAGAACGGTCAGGGCGGAGGCCCCGCTCGGCAGGCGCAATTAGCTTTTGCTGACTTGAAACTCTCGCGAATCCGGTGCATTTCTCGAACGCCATGAACACTGGCTTCGGCAGGACCCGCCCGCGCGGCGTCTTCATCGCCATGCTGATGCTCCTCACACTGGGGCTCGCCGGCGTGATCGTGCTCGAAGCCCACCGGACGTTTCTGGTGCACCGCGCCACCGCGGAAGGCATCCTGCAGGACTACGCCCGCCTCGCCGCGAACCGCTTCGCGCAGCGGACCGCGATGGCGCTCTACTGGGACACCTTCTCGCCCGCGACCTACGCACTGGCGCGCGCCGCCGGGACGCCGGGCACTCCGCTGCCCACGCCGGAGCACCTTGCCACCCTCGACCCGCGTCACGTCGGCTTTCTCAAGGATGCGCAGTATGCCTTCCGCTTTGACCTGCGGACGGGGGCCCTGGAGACCGCGGGTCGCGCGCCGTCACGAGCGGTGCGCCAATGGCTGTGCGACACCCTGCCGGTGCACCGACGCACCGTCTATGACCCCAAGGAACGGCTCGCCGCGATCGTGCGCACCGTCGAGGGGGTCCCCCACGCGATCGTCTACACGGTCGTGACCGACAAGGGAGGTGCGCCGCGCACCATCCTCGGGCTCGACGGCGACCCGAAGGGATTCGAGTCCGTGTACACGATGCCCGAAGAGAAGGGTCCGCTGCTCCCGCGACCGCTTACGGGCGGAGTCGTCTACGACTCAGTCGGCTCGGCGATCGTCACGGACGCGAACGGCGTCGAGCTGTACCGCTCCCCCGTGCAGTACACGCCGACCTTCGCGGGGCGCGACTCAGTCGAGGCCATGATGGGGGGCATGCAGGTGCAGGTGGCGCTCCGCGCGGACCTCGCGCCCAAGCTGATCATCGGCGGCATGCCCCGCTCCCGGCTGCCATGGCTCCTGGCGCTGCTCGCACTCTCGGCGGGGCTCATCATCGCCGCCCTGCTGCAGCTGCGCCGGGAGTACGAGCTGTCGCGGCTGCGGGCGGATTTCGTGTCCGGCGTGTCGCACGAGCTGCGCACCCCGCTCGCGCAGATCCGCATGTTCTCCGAGACGCTGCTACTGGGCCGGGTGCGCTCCGGGGAAGAGCGGGTGCGCTCGCTCGAGATCATCGATCAGGAGGCGCGCCGGCTCACGCACCTGGTCGAGAACCTGCTGCACTTCTCGCGCGCCGAACGGCAAGTGACGCGGCTCTCCCCCGCCCCGACCCCACTGGCTTCGCTCGTCAGTGGAGTGGTCGAGGCATTCGGCCCGCTCGCCGCGGCGCGTGGCGTGGCCCTGCGTACCGAGCTCGCCGACGACGTGATGGCGCCCGTGGATGCGGACGCGCTGCGCCAGACGCTTCTCAACCTGCTCGACAACGCCGTGAAGTATGGGCCCGAGGGCCAGACCGTCACGGTGGGGCTCGCCGCGGGCGACGGGTACGCGCGCATCTCGGTCACCGACGAAGGGCGCGGCATTCCGGCGGCCGACCGCGACCGGATCTGGCAGCAATTTTACCGGCTCGAGCGCGACCGCGGCTCGGCGGTCGCGGGCACGGGCATCGGGCTCTCCGTGGTCCGTGAGCTCGTGGCGCTGCACGGCGGGCGCTGCTGGGTCGAGGATGGTGGGTCCACGAACGGCGCCGCCGGGCGCGGCGCGCGGTTCGTGATCGAACTGCCGCTCCTGACGGCCTCCGAGCGAGCGTCGGATCCGAGGCCAGGCGAGCCAGCGCCGACGGGAGCGGCGACCGGACGCAGCGCGGGGGTGCCCGCATGACGCGGATCCTCGTGGTGGAGGACAACCCCGACTTGGCCTACGGCCTGCGCAACAACCTCGAGATCGAAGGCTATCAGGTCGAGGTGGAGGAAGATGGCACGACCGGGCTCGAGCGGGCCCGCACCGGTGGACCCGACCTCGTCATTCTCGACCTGATGCTCCCGGGGCTCGATGGCTATCGGGTGCTGCGC
>DATBBW010000046.1:0-14722 GCA_036270795.1 Gemmatimonadales bacterium
ATCGCCTCGAGCAGCGCTGACTGCACCTTGGCGGGGGCGCGGTTGATCTCGTCGGCGAGCACGAGATTGGCGAACAGCGGGCCTTTCTTGGCGTAGAACTCCTGCGAGCGCTGATCGAAGACCATCGTGCCGATCACGTCCGCGGGCAGCAGATCGGGCGTAAACTGAATGCGCGAAAACGCGATGCGCAGGCACTCGGACACCGTGCGCACGGCCAGCGTTTTCGCGAGGCCCGGCACGCCCTCGAGCAGGATGTGCCCCCCGGTGAGCAGCCCTATGAGCAGCCGCTCGACCATGAGCTCCTGCCCCACGACCCGTTTGGCCACCTCGCGCGTGATCGACTGCGCGAGCGCCGCGTCGCCCGATTTCACCGCCCGTGTGGTCACTTGAGTGCCGCCTCTGCCGCTTTTCGCACCGCCGGCTCCTTGTCTTTACTGTAGAGTTCCAACAGCCCCCGCGCTTCGGGGCGAGCGATATGTCGCAGGCCGTCCACGGCGGCGGCCCGCACGGTCGGGCTGCGGCGGCTCATGACGCCGCCCGGTTCGGCATGACGCGCCAGGACCTCGAGCGCCTCCCGGGCGCCCAGCCGGCCGATGGCGCGCAGCAACTCCGCCAGTACCCCTTCGTCCCCCTCCTGGTCCAACCGGCGGATCAGCACAGTGGACGACGTGGGGTCCCCGCCCGCCGCGACGGCGCGGGTGGCCGCGAGGCGCACCGCCACGCTCTCGTCTTTGAGCGCCGGCATCGCGGGCCGCGCGATCTCGCGGCCCCCCGCTTCGGCGAGCCCCAGCAGCGCGGCCTCCCGTACGAACTCCGACTCATGCCGAATGAGCGGGACGAGGAGCGCCGGGGCCTGGGGGCTGCCGGTGAGCCCGACGAATTCGGCGGCGGCGGCGACAATCGGCGGGTCCTGGTGCGCCAACAGGCCGGCGAGCGGCTCGAGCGCCCGGTCCGCCGCCTTGCGCACGACCGCGCGGTAGGGCGCGCGGCGATCGAGCGGTGCAGCGATGAACGCCTCGAGGACGAGGGTCATCGAGAGCGACGGCAGGGCGCCCGCCGCGGCGACCAGCGTTTCGCGCTCCTCCGGCGGCACGCGCGGCTCGCCCAGGCGGCGCACCATGCGCTCGAGCAGCGCGCGGTCGGACAGCGCGAGCGCGGCCTGGTCGATCGCTTGGACGAGCCCGGGGTCCGCGGCGGCGCGCGCCAGCAAGAGATCGAGCGTCGCGATCGCGTCCGCCACGGTGGTCGCGTCGCGGTGCGCGAGCAAGTCGGGAGCGAGCGCCGCCAGTCTCTCGACCGCCGCGCGCTGCTCCTCGGGGACCGGCGCTGTCTTGAGCGCGGCGATGACACGCTTGGCCTCGACGCCGGGCGGCAGGACGTCGTGTCGCAACACGGTGGTCGGCGGCTTCCCGGACCCCACCTCGTGCGGGGCCGGCGGGGCTGAGGCCCCTGCCCCCGACCCCGCCCCCTCCGGCGCAGTCTCGGGGAGCGCGTGGACGCCCGTCGCCGGGGTTGCCGTGCGCAGCCGCTCGAGTCGCGCCGTGGAGCGGCGCCCGAGGCCGACCGTGAGCCGTCCGAGCGCCGCATCGTCGGGCGGGATCCCGCCGGTGGCGACCCCGAACAGCGCGAGCAGGTTCTCGGCGGTCATGCCCGGGTTCAGGGTGAGAGTGCGGACACCGTGCGCGTACAACAGGCCTGCGAGTTGGGCAATCTGGTTGTTGCGCGGCAAGAGCTGCTGCCCGCGCCAGTGGACGCCCGTGGCGCCCACCTTCCACTCGACCGTGCCGAGCGCGGCGAGCGCCGGGAGGGCCTCGCCGATCTGGCGCAGCGCCTCCATCACCGCCGGATGGGTCGGTGGGTACAGGCGCGTGAGACGGAAGGTCGTCCCGAGGGCGCCGAGGGCGTGGTCGACTCCTGCGGTGTCCGTGGCCATGTGGTTAGCGCTTGATGCGTTCTCCTCGCTCCTCGTAGTGGAACACCCAGGTGGCGAACTGGGCCGGAGCGATCGGGTCGTCGGCACCGATGGCGGTCCAGTCCACGTCGCTGCCCGACTCGGCGGCCCGGCTGTGGCGCCGCTCCGCCTGCGTGACCATCTCCTGGGCCCGCTTGACCCATACGCCGAACTGCTCCGGGCGCAGATCCACCCAGCCGCGCGGCGCCGCCGCGCGCGGGTCGTCCCCGTCGCCCGGCACCACGACGATGCTGCCGCGGTACATGCGGTCGCCGTCGGGCGCCAGGATCGGGATCCCCACGGACAGAATATGGCTCCGCAGCGCTGCGTCGCGCGTCACCAAGCCGTGGGCCTCGGTCGCCAGTTCGCGCGCCCCCGAGGTGGCGAGTGCCCGCACGCTGGGCCGGAGCAGCGCACACAGGTGCGCCTCCCACAACAGCTTGGTCAGACGGGGCGGCCCGAGCATTTCGTAGGCGACGCTGCGGCTCTGGGTGTGCCCCTCGAGCGCGCGCAGGTAGGCAAGCGCGTGCGCCCGCAGCGTCGCCGCCCGGTACGTCGGGCCGGCCGTCGCGGCGTCGAGCGCGGCGACGATGTCCCGCCCGGTGGCGCGGCCCTCGAGCTCCAGGAGCACGTACTCCGCCACCTCCTCCGGGGTGATGAATTCCATTTGCCCGAGGGCGGTGACCGTCTCGAACTCATCGCGCGAGAACAGGCCGTTCTCCCCCACGTCGATGAAGACGCCCTCGAGCGGCCTGCCGAGATCGCACCACGGCGTCGCGCCCGCCTGGAACGCTTGCGCCACGGGGACGGGCTGCGGGCAGTCGACGAGCGCGATCGGCTTGCCTTTGCGGCGGATCGGCCCGAACCCGATCTCCCGCCAGGCGATGGTGGCGGTGGGCTTGATCTCGACCGTCGCGGGCGCGCCGGGGGTGCGGCCCAGCAGGAACAGCAGGAGCGACTGCGCGCCGGCCACGGCCGCCTTCGCGAGCAGCGTCCGGCTGGGCCGCTCCTCGGAGTGGGTGTAGGGGATGTTGAAGCCCATGCCCCCCGTGCCGCTCGTGCCGATCTTCACGTAGGCCTTGGTCTCGGCGCGGCGCAGCGCCTCGACGAGGATTTGTATGTGCCGGATGAGTTGCGGCGTCGTGAGCACGAGCACGTGGCGTTCCACCGCGGCGCGATCGAGCGTGCCCTCGGCCGCGCGCGCCAGCAAGTCCTGGGCACTCTGCACGACGTCCTGATACGCGAACGCGGTCGCCGTATTGATGCTGTCCACGACCGCGTCGGGGCGGTACTTCTGGAGGAGCTGGTAGAGGAGGTTGCGCTGGAGGATGTCGTCGCTCAAGTCGGCGAGCACGTCGTGCAACAGGAGTTCCCGGTGCTCGGGGCTCGCCGTCAAGGCGCTCCGCTCGAGCCGGGCGAGCGTCGCCGGGACGAAGACGTTGCCCCATTCGACCTCAATCGCCGCGCGCCCGCGGTACGGCTCGAGGCTGCGGGCCGTGGCTTTGACCTCATCCTCGAACAGGGCGACGAGCACGAGACGCCGGGGCGCCGCGGCGAGCAGCCGGCGGGCGACCGCGTGGCCCACGAGCCCGCTGCCGCCGAGGATCATTGCCGTCCGATCACGTAGTTCCATGCAGTCGCTCGATGGCTGCGATCTCGCGGGGCGCGAGACGGCGGTGTTTCCCCTCGGCGAGGCGGCCCAGATGCACGGGGCCGTACGCCACGCGGTGCAGCCACTCGACCTTCAGCCCCAGGGCCTCGGCGAGGCGTCGCACGATGCGTTGCCGTCCCTCGGCGAGCGTAAGCTCCAGCTCCACGCTGCGCGCCACCGGCCGCACGCGGAAGTCGAGCACTCGCACCGCGCGTCCCTCGATCACGGGGGGATGGCGGAGCGCGGCCTCGAGCGCCGGAGCCTCGAGGCCGTGCGCCCGCAGCCAGTACGTGCGCGGTACCGCGAAGCGCGGGTGCATCAGCCGGTGGGCTGCCTCCCCGTCGGTGGTGAGCAGCAGGAGGCCCGACGTCATGACGTCCAGGCGTCCAACGTACGTGAGGCCGGGAACCTTGGGGAGGAGGTCAAAGACCGTGCGGCGCCCCTCGGGATCGCCCCGGCTCACGACGTAGCCCACGGGCTTGTTGAGCGCCAGCCACGCCACGGGCGCGGGGCGGACCGCCCGGCCGTCGACCGTGACCCGTTGGCGGGCGGGGTCCGCGCTCATGCCCAGCGTGGCCACGGTCCCGTCCACGCGCACCCGGCCGGCGCGGATCAACTCCTCGGCCTTGCGGCGCGACGTCACGCCCGCGCGCGCGAGTGCGCGCTGCAGGCGCATCACCGTCATTCGGGGGCGGCGGGCGCGGGGGGACGGAGCGCCACCGACAGCTCTTCCAGTCGGGGCAACTCGTCCAGGTCCCGGAGCCCGAGGATCTCCAAGAACTGCGGCGTCGTGCCGTACAGCAGCGGGCGCCCGAGGCCCTGGCCCCGGGTCACGACCTCCACGAGCCCCCGCTCCAGGAGCTTGTCGATCACGGCGCCCGAGTCGACGCCGCGGATTTCGTCCACTTCGCTCCGCCCGACCGGCTGGCGGTAGGCGATGATGGCGAGCGTCTCGAGCGCCGCCGGACTGAGGCGGCGGGGTCGCAGCGCAAACTGCGCCCGCTCGATCGCCTCGGCGTACTCCCGGCGCGTGAGGAACTGCCACCCCTGGGCGATGTCCACGAGCTCGACGCCGTGGTCCTCGGTGGTGTAGGTGGCGCGGATTTCCTGGAGCGCGGCGTGCACCGCCCGCTCGCCTGCAGCGGGCTCGAGGCTCAGCAGATCCTCGAGCGTGAGCGGGCGCGACGCCGCGAACAGCGCGGCCTCAAGCAGCTTCGCGAGGGGGCTCACGGCGGATCGCGATGGGGGTGAAGGGGCCCGTCTGGTGCAGCTGCAGCGCCCCGCGCTTGGCGAGCTCGAGCAGCGCGATGAAGGCCGAGAGCACGTCTACGACGCTGGGGCGCTCGCCCACGATCTCGCGCCACTCGAACTCGGCGCGCTCGGCCAGGAGCGCGTGGATCTTGGCGGTCGCGCCCTCCACGTCGAGCGGCCGCGCCACGACGCGGTGCAGCATCGGCTCGGGGATGAGCGCGATGACGCGCTCCGCGGCGGCGAGCACCTCGTTCAGCTCGATCACGAGCGGCGCGGGTGGCGCGCCCGGCGGCTCGGGCGAGAAGCCGCGCGCGAGCTGCTCGGCGCGCCGCCCCGCCCGGTCGGCCAGCCACCCCACGAGCTCGCGGATCTGCTGGTACTCGAGCAGCCGCCGCACCAACGCGGCGCGCGGGTCTTCCCACTCGTCGTCCCCCAGGCGGCGGGGGAGGAGCAGCTGCGCCTTGATGCGCAGCAGCCGCGCCGCCATCTCGAGATAGTCGGCGGCCTGGTTCAGCCCCAGCTCGTTGATCACCGCGAGGAACTGGTCGGCGATCTTCGCGATCGGGAGGTCGGTGATGTCGAGCTCGTCCTCGCGAATCAGGTGCAGCAGCAGATCGAGCGGCCCCGTGAACTGCTCGAGCTCGACGACGAACCCGGCTTGCTGCTCGGCCATGGCGGGCAGGGCGGTCACAGGACCCCGGGCAACGCGAAGGTCCGGACCAAGTTCCAGCCGAGGTCCCGCAGGTGATTGACGGGCCACAGAAACGGCGTCAGCAGCCCGGGGGCGAAGGCGATGATGAGAAACAGGGGAATCATCCCGAAGGCGTACAGCTGGCGGAACCGGAGACCCGCCCCGGGGGGCAACAGCTGGTACAGCACGTGACTGCCGTCGAGCGGCGGGATCGGGATCAAATTGAAGAAGGCGAGGACCAGATTGAGCGACATCCCCGCCTTCAGCATCACCTGGAAGATGGCTAACGGCCCCTGGGCCCCGGTGAGCGTGTCGCCGACCACGCCCGTCACCGCGAACAGCCCGAGACACACCACGAATAAGGCCAGGTTCATGGCGATCCCCGCGAGCGACACGATCACGTCGCCCCGGCGGTAGTGGCGGTACTTGCGGGGGTTCACCGGTACCGGTTTCGCGGCCCCGAAGACGAATCCGGCATGCGACGCGATCAGGAGCGCGGGGAGCAGGACGGTCATGATCGGATCGATGTGCTTCAGGGGATTAAAGGTCAGTCGGCCGAGCAGGTAGGCGGTGTCATCGCCCTGCCGGTAGGCCGCCTCGGCGTGAGCCCATTCGTGGGCCACCATCGAGAACAACAGCACCGGGGCCCAGATGAGGATGGTGGCTAGCGAGATGGCGCGGGCTCGAGCGTCGGTGACGGCCTAAGATAACGACCGCCCGGGTCCCGGGTCAACGGCGTAGCGCCTTGACCGACCTGCACTTACCCTCTATCTTCCGCGCCCAACGAGGAGGCCTTCAGTGCCGCAAATCAAGTCCGCCAAGAAAGCGATGCGCCAGGGGCGCGCGCGCCATCTGCGAAACCAGGCGCAGCGCTCCGCCCTGCGGACGGCGCTGAAGCGCGTGCGTCACGCGACGAGTCCCGACGCGGCCGCCGAGGCCTATCGCGCGGCAGCCCGCTTGCTCGACCGGGCGGCTCGCAAGGGGTTGATTCACGACAACAACGCGGCGCGCCACAAGTCCCGGCTCGCCGCGGCCGTGCGCAAGCTCGCCAAGTAGCGGGTCGGCTAGACCGCGTCCAGCTCCGCCCCGCACTGCTCGCAGTACCACTCCGTCGGTAGGTTCATCGTCCCGCAGTCTTTGCAGCGCAGCGTTTTGGCCACTTCTTCGTCGACGTCGCCGTTCACCTCGGGGATGGTGGGCGCGGGCGCCGGCGTGGCGGCACGGATCTGAGCGGGGGCGCGCGGCGTCTCGGCGGGGATCACGGGCTGGAACTGGGCGCCGCTGGCGCGGCGCGCGGACGGCGCCGCCTTCTCGTCTTCCGTCACGGACTTGATGAACGCGAGCTCGTCCACGTGCGCGGACCCGGCCGCGGGCCGCGGCGCGGGACTCGGTTTCGCGCTCTTCGCCCGCACCAGGGTATCGAGCTCGTCCAGTTTCTCGATGTCCGCCTCCACGGCCTGCAGCTCTTCGCGCACCGAGACGAGCTCGGCCAGAATGTCTTTGTGCACCTGGCCCCACTGCGCCTCGTCGTACTCGCCGACGGCGTGGCGCAGCTCCGTTTCGGTGAGCTTCTCGGCGACCGACGCTTCCTTCTTCTGGAGTTCGCCACGGAGGTGCTTCTTCTGCTCGATCGCCTGGCGGGCGCTCTCGGCGTGGGCGCGGAGTTCTTCGGTGACGGCCGCGAGCCGAGCCTCGTAATCGGCGCGCACCCGGACCCGCACGCCTTCGGGCGTGGCATCCGCGGCGCTGCCGAGCCGCGCGATCCACGCTTCGTATTGGCGCCGCTCCTCCAGCAGGCGCTGGATCACGGCCGTGCTCTTCGAAGACCCTTTAGGCATCCCGTTCCCGCAAGTCGGGCGTCCGCTGCGCCTCCCGGCGCGCCGCGCCAAGTCTCTCGGCCCCGCCATGGTTGGCGGCGCGCGGCCAGGCCTCGTGCCCGGCAAGGTCCGGCGCGCTCCCATCTCCCAGCGCCGGGGTGCCGCGTGTGCCGGCGAGGACGGCCGGCTCGCGGCAACATTGCAAGATAAGCCGGGGCCGCACAACTGCATCACACCCCGCGCGCTCCGGGCGGTGCCCCGGGGCGGCGCGGCGGCGGCGCTCGCCCGCCCTTGCGCGGTCCGCGACGCACCGGTGTAAGTCCAATTCGCTCGGAGGGTTGCGCGGGCGGACTCGGCGTGCTGCCGGTCCCCTGCTCATCGGCCGCGCGGCGTCGCCCCCTCGTGTACCACCTTCCCACCCACGAGAGTCAGCGCGGCCAGCCCGGTGAGCATGCGTCCTGCGAACGGCGTGTTCCGGCTCTTCGAAAAGAATAATGTGGGATCGACCGTCCACCGCGCGGTGACGTCGAGCACCGCGACGTCCGCCGGCGCGCCGCGCTGGAGCGTGCCCCCCGGGAGCCGGAACACCGCCGCCGGCACGGTGCTCATGCGTCGCACGAGTTCGGGCAGCGACAGCACGCCGCCCAAGACCAGCTCGGTATGCACTACGCCGAACGCGGTCTCGAGGCCGACGATCCCGAAGGGTGCGTCGTCGAACGCAGCCTCCTTCGCATCGTAAGCGTGGGGCGCGTGATCCGAGGCGATACAATCGATCACGCCCTCGGCGAGCGCCGCGCGCAGCGCCGCCACATCGGCCGCTTCGCGCAACGGCGGGTTCATCTTGGCGTGGGTGTCGTAGTGCTCGCAGGCGCGGTCGGTGAGCGTGAGATGGTGCGGCGTCACCTCGGCCGTGACGCGGATGCCCTGCTCCTTCGCCCGCCGGATCAGCGCGACCGACCCGCGGGTCGACATGTGGCACAGGTGGACGTGCCCGCCCGTGAGCTCCGCGAGCAAGATGTCGCGAGCGACCATGATCTCCTCGGCCGCCGCGGGAATCCCCTGCAACCCCAGTCGCGTCGCCACAAGCCCCTCGTGCATCACGCCGCCGGCCGCGAGCGTCGGGTCCTCGCAGTGGTCCGCGACGGGGAGCGCGAAGGTGCGGGCGTACTCGAGCGCCGTGCGCATCAGATGGCTCGACGCGACGGGCCGGCCGTCGTCCGACACCGCGACCGCGCCGGCGCCCGCCATCTCGCCGAACTCGGACAGACGCTCCCCCTGCTGGCCCACGGAGACCGCCCCGACGGGGTAGACACGGGCGAGGCCGGCCCGCACCGACTGCCGCACGATGAAGCCGACGGCCGCCTGATTGTCGGTGGCGGGGTCGGTGTTGGGCATGGCGCACACGGCGGTGAATCCCCCCGCGGCGGCCGCGCGCGCCCCCGTCGCGATGGTCTCGACGTCCTCGTTCCCCGGCTCGCGCAGGTGGACGTGCACATCGACGAGCCCTGGGACGACGATTTGGCCGCGCACGTCGCGCACCTCGGTGCCGTCGGGATGGCCCAAGCCGGTGCCCACGTCCGCGATCTTGCCGTCGTGGATGAGGACATCGGCCACCTGGTCGAAGTCGCGGCTCGGGTCGATCACGCGGCCGCCCTGCAGCAGGAGGGGGCGCGTCATTCGGCGTCTCCGGGGCCCTTCGCCGCGTCCGCGAGCTCGGGCCGCCCGCCGGCGAGCAGGTATAGCACGGCCATGCGCACCGCGACGCCATTCGTCACCTGGTGCAGGATCACGCTGTGCGCCCCATCCGCCACGCGGGAGTCGATCTCCACGCCGCGGTTCATGGGCCCGGGGTGCATGATGGTGAGGGCCCGCGGCGTCTTCTCCAGCCGCTCGGCGGTGACGCCGAACACGCGGTAGTACTCCCGCAGGCTGGGGATGAAGCCCCGCTCCATGCGCTCGAGCTGCAGGCGCAGCACGTTCAGTACATCAGCCCACTCGATCGCTTCCTCGATGCGCCGGAACCGGCACACCCCGAGCTGCTCGATGCCGCGCGGCATCAGGGTGTCCGGCCCGCACACCCCCACTTCCGCGCCGAGTTTCACGAGGCCCCAGATGTTGGAGCGGGCGACGCGAGAGTGGAGGATGTCGCCCACGAGGCACACCTTGAGGCCCTCGATGCGCCCGTGGCGGTCGCGGATGGTGAGCAGGTCGAGCAGCCCCTGGGTTGGGTGCTCGTGCTTGCCGTCACCGGCGTTGATCACGTTGGAGCGGATGCGGTCCCCGAGGAACCCGGCGGCGCCCGACGAGGGGTGGCGGATCACGACCATGTCGATGCGCATGGCCTCGAGGTTCCGGGCGGTGTCGACGAGCGTCTCGCCCTTCTGCACGGCGCTGCCGCTCGCCGCCACGTTCACGGTGTCGGCGGAGAGACGCTTCTCGGCAAACTCGAAGGAGATGCGCGTGCGGGTGGACGCTTCGAAGAACAGGTTGACGATCGTCTTGCCGCGCAGCGCGGGCACTTTCTTGATGGGGCGCTCCGACACCTCCTTGAACGGCTCGGCGGTGTCCAAGATCAAGCGGATCTGGTCGGCGCTCAGGTGCTCGAGCCCGATCAGATCCTTCCCGAGCCCGGCGCTCACGTCGCACCCCCGTCGCGCGTGATGTCGACGGAATCGCGGCCGTCCACCTCCTCGACCAGCACTTCCACCCGTTCGCCGGGACTCACCTTCACCTGTTTCCCCACGATGTCGGGCTGGACGGGCAGCTCGCGGCCGCCGCGATCCACCAGCACGCACAGCGAGATCCGTTTGGGGCGTCCGAAGTCGGCGAGCTCGTCGAGCGCGGCGCGCACGGTGCGACCCGTGTAGAGCACGTCGTCGACGATGACCACGTGTTTGCCGGACAGGTCGACCGGGAGGCGGGTCTCGCCGATCACGGGCTTGGGGCCCACGGTCTCGAGGTCGTCGCGGTAGAGGGTGATGTCGAGGGCGCCGCGGGGCACGAGCACGCCTTCGTCCTTCTCGATCAGCTTGGCGATCCGCGCGGCCAATTCGACGCCGCGGCGCTGGATGCCGATGAGGATGAGGTCACCAGTGCCGTGGGCCAGCTCGAGCACTTCCACCGCCATACGCTGAAGCGCCCGCGACAAGGCGCGGGCGTCCAGGATGGTCGTGCGCTCGGGCCGGCTCATCTCAGCGGTGGAAGCTAATCCGCGGCCCGGTAGGGTCAACGGCGGCCGCGCGCGGCGCGCGTCGCTAACGCACCACCGGGGTGAGCGGCGGGTCGCCGGCGAGCACGGCGCGCACGTTAGCGACGGCGATCGCCGCCATCTGGCGCCGGGTCTCGAGCGTCGCACTCCCGAGGTGGGGGAGCAGCACCGTGTGCGGCGCCGCGGCCAGGCGTGGATGAATGTCGGGCTCCTCGCGGTACACATCGAGCCCCGCCGCGCCGAGCCGTCCTTGCTCGAGCGCGGCGGCGAGCGCCTCCTCGCGAATCAGCGCGCCGCGTGCCGTGTTGATGAGGATCGCGCCCGGCTTCATCCGCGCCAGCGTGTCGGCGTTGATGATGCCCACCGTCTCGGGTACTGCGGGCACGTGGAGGGAGAGCACGTCACTCTCCCCGAGCAGGCGCGACCACTCGACGCGCGTGGCGCCGGTCTGCTGCTCGAACTCGGGCCGCGCGCTGCGCGCGGTGTAGTGGATCCGCATCCCGAACGGCAGGGCCCGCCGCCCCACCGCCTGCCCGATGCGCCCCGCCCCGAAGAGCCCGAGCGTGCGGCCCCGCAGGTCCACGCCCAGCAGCAGTTGGGGGTGCCATCCGGTCCACTGACCGCGCTTGACGAGCTCGGTGCCCTCCACCACGCGGCGGGCGCAGGCGAGGATGAGCGCCCAGGTCAGGTCGGCGGTCGCGTCGGTGAGCACGTCCGGCGTGTTCGTGACGGTGACGCCGCGCAGCTCGGCAGCGACGAGGTCCACATTGTCGTGTCCCACGGCGCAGTTCGCTACGATCTTGAGCTTTGGAAGGTGCTTGAACTCGGTGCCGCCCACCCAGCGCGACAGGAGGGGGACGATCCCCACGTAGGGGCCGCGCGGCGTCGGCTCCTCGGCCGCGATCCAGGTGACGTCGAGCCCGGCCATTTGGTCGGGCTCGAGGAGGGCTTGCAGCTCGGCGGCGACGAGGACCGGGTGGCCCACGCCCTCAGCGGCGCATCTGAGCCCGTCGAATCGAGTCGTCGACGGCGAGTGACCGGTCCGGGCTCCACTTGTAGTACAACTGGAGGCACGCCCCGGCCTGCATCTGCTTTTGGCGCGTGCAGCGGAGCACTTGGTCGCGGCGCTGGGGCGCGTCGCGCCGCCACAGCGAGTCGGCAGTGCCTTTGGCCCGGGCGTCGGCCCAGCCGTACCCGAGCAGGCAGCGCACGACGTCTCCCGACGGATCGGACGCGCATTGGCGGATTTCCTTCTCGTGCTGCGCCGCGCCGGCGTGCCACCCCGAATCCGCAGAGACCTGCGCGGTGCTGTCTTCCGTCCGCTGGAAGGCACCGGCCGCCTTATCGGCGTCCGCCTTGCTCCATTTGTACTGCAGCACCAGGCATTGCGACGCCCCCTTGGCGTCGATCGTGATGGCGCTGCAACTCCGTACCTCCGAGAGCTTCCGCGACGCCGATTTGCAGGCGACCACGACAGCTGGGAGCACGACGACCAGCGACCACTTCGTCGAGCGCATCCTGACCTCCATGGCGGAGACGACGACACCGGGGACTGCTGCGCCGGTGCGTGCTCCGGACAAGGACCGATTCTCAGGCACTAGACCGCGGCGCGGATGCCGGCCCCCAAGAGCCAGCCCGCTGCCGCCCGGCGAACAAGGTAGGGACCGGTTCGGACCACCACCACCCCCACCGGGTCAGCGTGCGCGCGCGCAGCACGCGACGCTCAGAGCCGTGGTTTCAGCACGGTGCACCCCTTGCCCCATTCGCGACGGTAGCCGTAGCTTCGAAACCGAGCAGGCGTCGCCTGCGCATCGCTTCCCCAGACCATAGCTCAAGGAGCCCGCGTGATGGAGTGGGGTCTCCGCAACCGCCTGAGCCGCGTCCTCAAGCCCGAGGACGGTCGCACCGTCATGCTCGCGGTCGACCACGGCTACTTCCTCGGGCCGACCCACCGGCTGGAGCAGCCCGGCAAGACCGTCGAACCGTTGTTGCCGTACGCCGACGCACTGATGCTCACGCGGGGCGTGGTGCGGACGTCGCTCGATGCGGAGCGCGACATCCCGATCGTGCTGCGGGTGTCAGGCGGGTCGACCATCGTAGGCAGCGACTTGGCGAACGAGACCATCACGACCTCGATGCGCGACGCCGTGCGGTTGAACGCCAGCGCCGTCGCGCTCTCGGTGTTCATCGGCAGCGCCTACGAGCATCAAACGCTCGCCAACCTGAGCCGGCTCGTCGACCGCGCCATCGCGGTGGGCATTCCCGTGCTCGCCGTCACGGCGGTCGGGACGGAGTTGGAGAAACGCGACGCGCGCTACTTGGCCCTCTGCTGCCGCGTGGTGGCAGAGCTGGGCGCGCATTTCGTGAAGACGTACTACTGTGACGGGTTTGACGATGTCGTCGCCGGCTGTCCGGTTCCGATCGTGATCGCCGGCGGTCCCAAGCTCGCCACGGAGCGCGATGCGTTGCAGGTCGCCTACCGCGCCTTGCAGGAGGGCGCGGCGGGCGTCGACATGGGGCGCAACGTTTGGCAGTCCGACCATCCCGTGCCGATGATGCGGGCGCTCCGCGCGATCGTCCACGAGCACGCCACGGTCGACGAAGCCCACGAGCGGTTCCTCGAATTGCAGCGCGCGCCCCGATCCACCCTCGCCTGACCGGGATGCGGCCGTCGCTGCCGACACACAATCGGGTCGCCGTCTACTACTCCAACCACGACATCCGGGTCGAGACCCGCTCGCTCGCCCCGCCAGAGCCCGGTGAGCTCGTGTTCGAAGTGAACGCGAGCGGTATCTGCGGCAGCGACATCATGGAGTGGTATCGGCGGCCGAGCGCGCCCGTAGTGCTGGGGCACGAGGTGGCCGGTCGCGTGGTCGCCGTGGGCGACGGGGTCGAGCGGTTTCACGCGGGCGACCGGATCGTCGCCACCCACCACGTCCCCTGTCTCGCGTGTCGCTATTGTCGCGCGGGGCGCGAGACGGCCTGCGAGCTGCTGCGCACCACGCGCTTCGATCCCGGCGGGTTCGCCGCATTTATCCGTCTTCCCCCCGTGAACGTAGCGCACGGCGTCCTGCCCCTCCCGGCGCACGTGTCCGATGACGCCGGCAGTATGGTCGAGCCTCTGGGGTGCGTGTTGCGGGGGCAGCGCAAGGCGGGCGTCGGGCCGGGTGACGCGGTGCTGGTGATCGGCGCGGGCGTGTCGGGCTGCCTGCATCTGCTCGCGGCGCGAGCGCGCGGCGCCGAGCCGGTATATGCAGTGGACCCCCAGCCCGAGCGTCGACGGACGGCGAGCGAGCTGGGTGCTGCCCGCGTGTTCGACGCGAGCGAGCCAGTGGCTGAGGCCGTGCGGCGCGAGCTGGGACGCGGGGTGGACCGCGTCATCGTGTGTACGGGCGCCCGTGACGCGATCGCCCAGGCGCTCGCGGCGGTCGATCGGGCCGGGACGGTGCTGTTTTTCGCGCCCATGGGCTCCGAGGACGTGCTATCTGTGCCTTTCAACCGCGTGTTCTGGCAGCACGAGGCGACGCTGGCGAGTTCCTACGGCGCAGCACCCCGGGATCTCGCCGAGGCGCTCGAGCTCATCGCGACCGGGCGGGCCGCGGTCGATCGGTTGGTGACCCATCGCCTGCCGCTGGAACAGACCCAGCGGGGCTTCGCGCTGATGCTAGAAGCCCGCGAATCTCTGAAGATTGTGATCGACCCCAGACTCGGCATGTAGTCCCGACCGCACCCCATCCCCGCTTTCGTGGAGCTTAGGTACCCGGCTTTGCGACATCATCGAGTGATCGCGGCGACGACGGGCATGGTGGCGCTTCGGAGTTCGGAACCAGACGGACCCGTACGGTGTCCCGGGGCTCCGCATCGAGCCAACCCGTGACGGGCCGGTACCCAGGTGAGGAAACACCGTCCTGCCGTCTGACGGCCGCGCTTCAGGTCCTGTCGTTCGGTTTGTGGCCAAATCTGTGGCCCGAGCAGCCGCGGGGGCGCGTGTGAAAAACGGCGTGACCCTGCACGGACAGGGTGGGATTCGAACCCACGGTACCCTTGCGGGCACACCGGTTTTCGAGACCGGCCGTTTCAACCGCTCACGCACCTGTCCACGGACAGGGTGGGATTCGAACCCACGAAACGGTTACCCGTTTACACGCTCTCC
>DATBBW010000047.1:0-4308 GCA_036270795.1 Gemmatimonadales bacterium
GGGATTGCGGCGCCCACGGCGCGGTCCAGGGCCGTCACCACGCTCGCGAAGTCCTCGGGATAGAGCAGCACGTCGCACCCCGCGGCTACGGCCGTCACCGTGGCGGCCGGAACCGGTTGCGCGGCACTGGCGCCCGCCATGATGAGCGCGTCGGTCACGATGAGTCCCCCGAAATTGAGCGTGCCGCGCAGGTAGCCGAGGATCTCCGGTGAGAAGCTCCCCGCTCGACCGGATCGGTCCCACCGGGGATAGGCGACAAAGGCGCTCATGACGCTGCCCACGCCTGCGCGGATGGCGTACTCAAACGGTGGCCCGTCCACCGCTTGGAGCTCGCTCGCGGGCACCACTACACGCGGCAGGGTGGCGTGCGAGTCCTGCGTCGTGCGCCCATGGCCGGGGTAGTGCTTTGCGCACGCCAGGACACCGTGCTCTTGTAGGCCGCGAATCCATACCGCCGCGTGTTCGCCTGCCCGCACGGGGGCGGCGCCGAACGAGCGGGTCTGGACGATCGGGTTCCGAGGCTCAAGATCGAGGTCGCACACGGGGGCAAACGCCCAGTTGATGCCGATTGAGCGCGCCTCCGCCCCCGTGACGATCCCCGCCGTGCGCGTCGCGTCGAGATCATCGAGCCAGCCGAAGGCGGCGGGCGGGGGCAGCTCGGTGAGCCCCTGCACTTGCTGAGCCGGCCCGCGCTCCAGGTCGGCGCCGATGAGCAGGGGTCGCCCCGCCTGCTCGCGCAGCACGCCCGTCAACGTGGTAACCGCATCCCGCGTGCCCCCGAAGATGATGAAGCCGCCGACGCCCGCCGCGAGCGCCGCGTCGATCTTTGCGCGCTCGTGACCGAAGCTCTCGCGGCGCCAGCGCAGCGCCGGGAACACGAGCCGCGCGAGCGAAGAGGTCACCCGGGGGTGATGTGGCCCAAGACCCGGGGGCCCCGGGCGCCGGTCGCCGCCGGGAGGTTGCCGGGCTGCCCCGCCACGGTGAGGTAGCCGAGGAACGCGAACACGAGCGCCTCCTTCGCGTCGCCGTCGAAGAAGAGCTGATCGAAGGCCCGCACCGGCCGCGGCCGCAGGCGGGCGGCGAGCTGTGCGACGAGCACGGGGTTGCGCGCGCCGCCGCCGGAGATCACGAGCTCGTCCTCGGGGTGCGCCGGCGTCCATCGCTCGATACCGCGGGCGATCGCCTCCACCGTGAGCGCCGTCGCCGTGGCGACCGCGTCGTTGGCCGAACCGCCTGCCTCGGTCACCTGCTGGATCAGGCGCTCGGCGTATTCGAGGCCGAAGCGCTCGCGTCCCGTGCTCTTGGGCGGGGGTTGCGCGAAGTAGGGATCGGTGAGCAGGGCGTCGAGCACGCGAGTGGCCGGCCGGCCCCGCCGAGCGCGCTCGCCGTCGCGGTCGAAGGACACCGTTGGGTCGAGCCGTCGCGTGACCGCGTCCATCACGGCCACGCCCGGTCCGGTATCGAACGCGACCGCGCCCGCGACGACGCCGCGGCGCGGCGCCCAGGTGACATTCGCCATGCCGCCGATGTTCAGCAGCAGCCGCCCGCGTTCCGGATGGCCGAACAGCAGCACGTCCGCGAGCGGCACGAGCGGTGCCCCCTGACCGCCCGCGGCCACATCCCGCGCGCGAAAGTCGCTCACCACCCGCACGCCCACCCGCTCCGCGATCACGGCGGGGTCGCCGAGCTGCAAGGTGGCGCGGCCCGGCTCGTGCCAGATCGTCTGGCCGTGCGAGGCGACGAAGGCGACAGCCCGCGGGGACACCTTCGCCTGGGCGAGCAGCTCGAGCGCGGCCCCCGCGAATCGCTCGCCCAGCGCGACATGGAGCAGCGCCAGATCCTTCGATCCGCCGCGCGCGATGGTGTCGATGATCTGCCCCCGCTCCGCGGCCGTATAGGGCTCCTGTCGGAACGCGACGAGGGAAGCCTCGAGAGGATCGTCGGAGATCCGTGCCAGCGCCGTCGAGACCCCGTCGAGCGACGTGCCCGACATCAGCCCGACGCCGAGGGAGGAGGTCACGCCGGCCGTACGGGTGGCGGGTCCCCCACGGCCCGCCGCACGAAGCCGCCCGCCGCTACGAGCAAGCGCTCCGCCTCCGCCCGCGTCACGCGCTTGTCCACCATCACGATGGCGATCTTGACACTGTTGCCTGCCGCCTCGATTGCCTGCCGCGCCGTCGGACGGTCAACGCCGCAGCATTCCATAACGATGCGCTCGCCGCGATCGCGCAGCTTGTCGCTCCACGCCATCAGGTCCACCATCAGGTTCCCGAAGGCGCGGCCCAGCCGGATCATCGCCCCGGTCGAGACGGTATTGAGCACCAGCTTCGTCGCCGTGCCGGCCTTCATGCGGGTCGAGCCCGTGAGCGCTTCGGGTCCTACCCGGGGCAGGATCAGCACGTCGCACGTTTCGACCAGCAATCGCGGCGGATCAGAGCAGGACAAGAGACCAGTGACGGCGCCGATGGTCTGGGCGCGCGACAAGGCGGCGCGTACGTACGGCGTGGTCCCGCTCGCGGCGATCCCGAGCACAAAGTCCTTGGGGCTCACTCGGGCATCGTCCATCGCCGCCATCCCCGCATTCACGTCGTCTTCGGCACCCTCGAGGCCTTTGATGAGCGATTGGTAGCCCCCCGCGATGACGCCGACAACCATCTCGGGAGGCGTCCCGAAGGTCGGTGGGCATTCGCTCGCGTCCAGCACCCCCAACCGCCCGGAGGTGCCGGCGCCGACGTAGATGAGACGGCCGCCCTGTTGGAATGCCGCGACCGCGAGGTCGATCGCCCGAGCGATGGACTCGCGCACCGCCCGCACGGCCTGGGGCACCGAGCTGTCCTCGGCGTTGATCAGGTCGACGATCTCGAGCGCGGAGGCGACGTCGATACGCTGGGTGCGGGGATTCCGCTGCTCCGTGAGGCGCGGGTCGAGATAATCGGGGGAGGTCATGAAGGAGGTCTGGTGGCCCCAAGTTAGATGTTGACCCGCGAGGAGACCAGCAACGCCGAATGAGTATCGGCCACTATGGGTTGCTATACCACCACTTACACCCGCTCCCCCGGCCCTCGTCCCCTTCCATAGTTGTACATAGTCGCCGGTGTTTAAGGGGACCTGAAGGGGACTTCGACGGGATGATTGCTGGTCCGAGCAAGCGCGCGCTGGAGCCCATCATTGGTCCAGAGCTACCCCCTACCTCTTCAAGTACACTCGAGCCGGAAGGTCGGAGGAGCCGCCGGTGTACAGCGTGTCTCCTCGCAAACGCCCTTCGTCCAAATGGAGAACTGTGCGGAGTCTCGCGTCGAAGAACTCGAAGACCAAGGTATCGCCGCGGTAGCGTACGCTCCCGGAGCGTCCCCCGCTGCCGAGTTGACTCAAGACTCCCTGTCCACGTTCACACGGGCAGTGGACCAGCATGCTGTCGAACATCTGGAAGCGATTTCGAGACAGGCGGTACCAACCCGCCACGAGAGTCCGCTCGCACAGCGTCGTCTCGCTCTCACAATAGGGTTGCGAGTCCCGTACGGGCAGGGGCTGCCCGCCTTCGAGTACGAGCTGGTAAGTCGTCCAGCTCTGGTTCGCGTCCCGGCGCGTCGGTGACGACTCCGGTCGTGCTCCTGATTCCTGTGTGCAATGAATCGCGAGCGCTGAGACGACGACCCGCAGCAATGGGACCACTCTGTGATGTCGCATGGTGGTCTAAGATACCGTTCCGCGCGCGCGTGCGACCCGACCGGCCGCCCGCCCAACGCGCGACGGTCGCTCTGCGTGTGGGGACCCGCGTTAGGGGCCGTATCGAACGGCGGCGCAGAAGTGCTTGCGCTACAACGACGATTGGGGGCGGTCCCCTACGGGTCCCCCTGGATTCGAGCGGTGGGGGAGCGGTCCCCGACCTTCACCCAAGACAACAGCCCAAGACCACCATCGATCCTTATAAGCTGCTACGCCAGATAAGCTGCTACGCCAGCGGTCACGGCCCTCGCTCGTGCGGGTGTGTCTGCCGTCGTTGCCGTGGCCGAGGGGCACCCAACGAGCGTGAGTTGGGCGGCCAGTCGGCGTCAAGCGCTTCTTCTTAGACGGAGCTGGCCGACCCGAATGCCTCCAGGATAATGACCTCCCCGTCCCGGAGGGTGCGGAAGAATCGGGTGACCGACATAATCGGGACTCTTGGGAACACTCCCCGCTTCACCGTTCCATGCTGTTGACGCGAACTCGTGTCAACGTGCACAATTCGCTATGCGCACGTCCCTCGTCGTGGGCCTGCTCGGGCTCGTCGCCTGCGGTGGTCGGGTCCGGCCCGAAACCGTGCCGGCC
>DATBBW010000048.1:0-23650 GCA_036270795.1 Gemmatimonadales bacterium
ACGAACGTAGATGAAGTTGACAGAGTCCGGAGCGAAATACACGCTGCCGGTCTGTTCATCGACGATGGCGAGTGAGCGGCAGTCGGTAACGCCGCATCCATGCCACGTCGCGATATTGTAATGCCCGGCGAAGTCGGGGCCGCGACGGAGGCACTTCCTTGACCCCTTCCGGCGGCGCCACTACCCTTCCCGCGCAACCCGACGCCGCCCGCTGGGCCAGGCGCGGGCCCGCGCCACCTCCCGTCGTCACTGTCAGTCACTGGGGAGCTATGTTCCACGGCACCCGCCCCGGCTGGATCGAGGTCATCGCCGGCGTGATGTTCTCCGGCAAGAGCGAAGAGCTCATTCGGCGCGTGCGGCGGGCAGTGATCGCGCGGAAGAAGGTGCAGGTCTTTAAATCCCACCTGGACGCCCGCTACGCGGGCCTTTATTCGGTCACCTCGCACGATGGCGAGATGGCGGAAGCGAGCCCGGTCGACTCCTCTGAGGAGGTCATCGCGTTGTGGCGGCCGGAGACGGAGGTCGTGGCGGTGGACGAAGTGCAGTTCCTCGATGACGGGATCGTGACCGTCGCCAACACACTCGCCGACCGCGGTGTGCGGGTCGTGCTCGCGGGGATCGACATGGACTTCCGGGGCCTGCCGTTCGGACCCATGCCGACGCTGCTCGCGATCGCCGACGTCGCAGACAAGTTGCAGGCGATCTGCGTGGTGTGTGGCGGCCCGGCGAGCCGCAACCAGCGCCTCGTGAACGGCAAGCCCGCCTTGTGGGACAGTCCCACCATCATGGTGGGGGGCCGCGAGTCGTATGAAGCCCGGTGCCGCCACTGTCATCGCGTCCCAAAGGCGGATGAGGATCAAACGGCCCTGCTGTAACTGGCGCGGCGGGCCCGCGGCACCGCAGCGGTCCGCTGGGTACCCCCTCCACCGACTCCCCGTGCGAATCCTCCCTCCGTGCTGAACGTCGGGCTGACGGGCAACATCGCAGCCGGGAAATCCACGGTCGTCGAGCTGTTCCGCCGGTGGGGGGCAACGATCATCGACGCCGACGATCTGGCGCGGCAGGCCGAAGCCCCGGGAGGGGACGTCCTGGCGGCGATCGTGCGCCGCTTCGGCGCCGATGTGCTCGCCCCCGACGGCGCCCTCGATCGCGCAGCGCTCCGCGCGAAGGTGATGGGTGACCAGGCGGCGCTCGACGCACTCAATCAGATCGTCCATCCGGCTGTGGGCCGGCGGCGGGACGAGTTGGTGCGCGAGGCGCTCGAGCGCGGCGATGTGCTCGTGGTGAATGACATCCCGCTGCTCTTTGAAGTGCTCGACCCCGCGTCGTTCGACGTCGTGGTGTTGGTGGATGCGCCCACGGCGGTCCGCCGCACGCGCCTACGCGCCTTGCGCGGGCTCGTGAGCGAGGAGGCGGACCGCATGCTCGACTCCCAGATGGCGGCGGAGCGCAAGCGCGGGCGCAGTCAGTTTGTGATCGAGAACGCCGGGGCGCTCGCGGAGCTCGAGCAAACCGCCCGCAGTGTATTCGAGGAGCTGCGTCGCCGCGCCGCCATGGCAGCCCTCGGCCACCCCGCACAGGCGCTCCTGCTCGCCGCGGCGGAGACGCGCGGCCATCCCGCGCTCAACGCCATCGCCGCGCGCTATGGGGATGCGGGGCTCAGTGTGCGGCGGGTTACGGGCGGCGCGGTCGCGCTCGGGGCTGCCGTGGCGCGCGCCCGACCCGATGCTACGGTGGCGACAGCGGCGGCCGCCTCGGCCGCCGAGCAGGCGTGGCAGAAGGCGGGCCGGCCCGGCGTCCTCCTCTACCTCTCCGACGACCCCGATCCCGTAGCAGTGCGGCTCGACCTCCGCCCCTGGGGCTATGAACGCGTGCGACTCGTCGAGCCGGGCGCGGCCGGGCTGGCACCGCGACCCGATCTGTTCCCGGCCGCCAACCCGTTGGCTTGACAGAGGTTTCGTGCTCCGATAACCTTCGCCGCGACTTCCGACGACCCCCGCGAGCGAGCGAGCGATCCGGCGTGGCGAACATCCCAGCCGATTTACGTTATACAAAGGAACACGAGTACGTGAAGCCAACCGGCGACCCAGCCGTCGTGCAGGTCGGCATCACGGACTACGCGCAGGGCGAGTTGGGCGACGTCGTGTTCGTCGAGCTTCCCAAGGTGGGCGCCGCCTTCGACCGCATGGCCGTGTTCGGGACGATCGAAGCCGTGAAGGCCGTGTCCGATCTGTACACGCCGGTGGCGGGCACCGTGACCGAGGTCAACAGCGCCCTCGAGCACGATCCAGCGGTCGTTAACCGAGATCCCTACGGCGCGGGGTGGATGATCAAGTTGCGCGTGAAGAACCCGGCGGAGCTCGATCAGCTGCTGCGCAGCGCGGACTACCAGAAGCACATTGGGAGCTAGGCCGATCGGCGACCCCCGAGTGCCGGGCCGGTCCCCGGCCCTTTGCCGGGCTCTGGGCCCGCACGTGCCGGAGCTGTTCCGCCTCCGTTCCTGACGAACCTAGGGTTCAGCGTCCCTATGCCGACCGTACGCGCCGCCCTCTCCCCCGCCGATCACTTTGTCACCCGCCATGTGGGCCCGCGTCTCGAAGAGATCGGGGCCATGCTCACGACGCTGGGCTACGACTCGCTCGACGCCTTCATCGACGCCGTCGTGCCCGCCGACATCCGATTGCGCCGCCCGCTCGCCTTGCCGCCAGGCCGCACCGAGCGCGAAGTGCTGCAGGCGCTGCGCGGCCTCGCGGCCCAGAATCAGCTGTACCGCTCCTACATCGGCATGGGCTACTATCACACCTTCACGCCCCAGGTAATCCAGCGGAACATCGTCGAGAACCCCGGCTGGTATACGGCCTACACGCCCTACCAACCCGAGATCGCGCAGGGGCGCCTCGAGGCGTTGCTCAACTTCCAGACGATGGTTGCCGACCTCACCGCCCTCCCGATCGCGAACGCATCCCTGCTCGATGAGGCCACGGCCGCCGCCGAAGCGATGCACCTGACCGAGGCAGTGGTCCAGGCGCCGGCCGGCGTCCCACCGGTGTACATGGTCGCCGAGGGGTGTCACCCCCAGACCATCGCCGTGGTGCGGACGCGCGCCGAGGCGCGCGGGGTACAGGCCATGGTCGCCGATCCGGAGACGTTCGAATTCCGCGCCGGCGTGATCGGCGCCCTGGTGCAGTATCCCACGACGGATGGCCAGCTCGTGGACTACCGGGCCTTCTGCGACCGAGCGCACGCGGCTGGGGCGTTGGTCACGGTGGCGACGGATTTGCTCGCCCTGACGCTGCTCGCGCCGCCCGGGGAGTGGGGGGCCGACATCGCGGTGGGGAACTCGCAGCGCTTCGGCGTGCCGATGGGGTACGGCGGCCCGCACGCGGCGTTCTTTGCGACGCGCGAGGCGCACAAACGCCACATCCCGGGGCGCCTCATCGGAGTCTCCAAGGACGCCGGCGGCCGGCCCGCCCTGCGCATGGCCCTGCAGACACGGGAACAGCACATCCGGCGGGAGAAGGCGACAAGCAACATCTGCACGGCCCAGGTGCTGCTCGCGGTGATGGCGAGCATGTACGCCGTGTACCACGGGCCGGAGGGGCTGCGGCGCATCGCGGAGCGCGTGCACATGCTCACGGTCCTGCTCGCGCAGGCGCTGGGGCGCCTCGGCTATCGCGTCGTGCATCCAGAATTCTTCGACACGCTGTGCGTCGACGTGGAGTCGTGGGCCCTGCCCCGCCTCATCGACGCCGCCCGCGCCCGCCGCATCAACCTACGCACCCTCTCTCCGACGCGGCTCGGCGTCTCGCTCGACGAAGCCACGACGCTCGGCGACTTGGCCGACCTGGTCGCCGCCTTCTCCCTCAACGACGTCCTCCCCTTCATGGTCGAGGACCTCGGGGCCAGGGCGGACAGCGCGATCCCCGAGGGGTTGCGGCGCACGTCGCCCTACCTCACGCACCCGGTGTTCCAGCGCTACCGCTCCGAGACGGAGATGCTGCGCTATATCAAGCGCCTCGAGGCCCGCGATCTCTCGCTCACGGCGGCGATGATCCCGCTGGGCTCGTGCACGATGAAGCTGAATGCCACGACGGAGATGGTGCCGCTCTCGTGGCGCGAGTTCAACCGGCTGCATCCCTTCGCGCCCCGCGAGCAGGCCCTGGGGTACGGCACGCTGTTCCGCCAGCTCGAGGACATGTTGGCCGAGATCACCGGGTTTCCGCGCGTCTCCTTGCAGCCGAACTCGGGTGCGCAGGGAGAGTTCACGGGCCTCCTCGTGATCCGCGCGTATCACCGGTCGCGGGGCGCGGCGCATCGCACGACGTGTCTCATCCCCACGTCGGCCCACGGCACCAACCCCGCGAGCGCCGTGCTGGCGGGGCTCACGGTCGTGCCCGTCCAGTCAGATGCCCGTGGCAACATCGACCTCGCGGACCTCCGCGCCAAGGCCGCCGCCCACCAGGACACGCTCGCGGCGCTCATGGTGACGTATCCCTCGACGCACGGTGTGTTCGAGGCCTCGATCCGTGAGATCTGCGAGATCGTGCACGCGCGCGGCGGGCAGGTCTACATGGACGGGGCGAACATGAACGCGCAGGTTGGGCTGTGCCGCCCGGCCGACATCGGGGCGGACGTGTGCCACCTGAACCTCCACAAGACGTTCGCGATCCCACACGGTGGCGGCGGACCGGGCATGGGGCCGATCTGCGTGGCGGCGCATCTAGCGCCGTTCCTGCCCGACCACCCCGTCGTGCCGTTGCACCAGGAGCAGCCGTGCGGGACGGTGTCGGCGGCGCCGTGGGGCAGCGCCTGGGTCCTGCCGGTGTCGTGGGCCTATACCGTGCTGTTAGGACGCGAAGGTCTCGTCCAGGCCACGCAGATCGCGATCCTCAACGCCAATTACGTGGCGCGCCGGTTGGCACCCCACTACCCGTTGCTGTACTCCGGTCAGCACGGACTCGTGGCCCACGAGTGCATCATCGACTGCCGTCCGTTCAAGGCCTCTGCGGATATCGAAGTCGAGGACATCGCGAAGCGCATCATCGACTACGGGTTCCACCCCCCCACCGTTTCCTTCCCGGTGCCGGGGACACTGATGATCGAGCCCACCGAAAGCGAGTCGAAGCAGGAGCTCGACCGTTTCTGTGACACGTTGATCGCGATCCGCGCGGAGATCCGGGAGGTCGAGCAGGGCACGCAGCCGCGCGGCCACAACATCCTGACGAACGCGCCCCATACCCTCGCGGACGTGGTGGCCGACACCTGGGACCGGCCCTATGCGCGCGAACGGGCCGCGTTTCCAACGCCGTGGACGCGCGAGCACAAAGTGTGGCCCTCGGTGGGGCGTGTCGACGGCGCCTACGGCGACCGCAACCTGATGTGCACCTGTCCCCCGATGGAGGCGTACGCGCTTGCCGCCGACTGAGACCGCGCGCGCGCGCGCGGACCTCGGGGCGGGGAGCGGCGCCGCGCTCACGGTTCAGCTCGTCATCTCCCCGCCCCGCTCCGGCGCCGAGAACATGGCGATCGACGCGACCCTCCTCACGGAGGCGCGGCGCACCGCGGGCGCGTTCTTGCGGCTGTACGCGTTCGCGCCCCCGTGCCTCTCGATCGGGCGCCACGAGCCCGCCGCCCGGCGCTACGACCGGGCGGCGATCGCGCGCGCGCGGATCGACGTGGTGCGGCGGCCGACTGGCGGTCGCGCGGTCTGGCACGAGCACGAGGTCACGTACGCCGTCGCCGCCCCGGTGGCGGCGTTCGGGGGCACGCTTGCCGCGAGCTACCGCGCAATCCACGCGCGGTTAGCCACCGCGCTCGCTGCCTTGGGGGTGCCCGCCACGCTTGCCCCAGCGGCCCGGGTCCCCGGCGTCGCCGCCGGCGCCTGCTTCGCCAACCCGGTCGGCGGTGAGGTGGTGGTAGCGGGGCGCAAGCTGATCGGCTCCGCGCAGGTACGCGAGGGGGACGCCTTCCTGCAGCACGGTTCCATCCTGCTTGACGGGTCGCAGGAGCGCGTCCGGGTCCTCACCCTGGACCAGGACGGGCTGGGCGCCGGGAAGGCCGCGAGCCGCGAAACGACACTCGCCACCGTGCTCGGACGCTCGGTGTCGTTCGCCGAGGTCGCCGAGGCCGTGGTGAGGGCGTGGGGTGAGGACGTCACCGCCGCGGCCGCGCTCGACCGGCCGGACGCGTCCCTGACCGCCCAGTTTGCCGATCCCGACTGGACCTGGCGCCGCTAGCCGCGCCGTGGAATGTTTGCCATCATGCCGACCCCCCGACTGCTCCAAAACCTGAGCGCCCGCGTCGCCCTCGCGAGCGTCGTGCTCGTGCTCGCGACCGGGTGCGAGCGGCGCGGCGGCTGCACCGGCGACTACTGCGGCACCCTCGTGATCGCCCAGGCCGGTGAGCCCGACGGCCTGCTCCCGCCAGTGAGCGAGCTCTCCATAAGTCGCGACGTAGCCGACCAGCTGTTCCTCAAGCTCGCCGACATCGGACTGTCGGAGAACACAATCGGGACCGAGGACTTCCAGCCGCAGCTCGCCGCCTCGTGGGAGTGGGACGGCCCGGTGACGCTCGCCTTCCACCTCGATCCCCGGGCCCGCTGGCAGGACGGGCAGGCGGTCACGGCGGGCGACGTCGTGTTCACCTACGACGCCTACAACGACTCGCTCGTGAACTCCTCGTTCCGCGCGGCGCTGCGCCTGATCAGCGCGGTCACGGCGCGCGACTCGCTCACGGTGGTGTTTCGGTTCCGGGAGCGCTACCCCGAGATGTTCTACGATGCCGTGCATCACATGCGCATCCTCCCGGCGCACTTGCTCCGCACTATCCCCCGCGATCAGTGGCGCACGGCCGCATTCGGGCGCGCTCCCGTGGGGGATGGCCCCTACCGGTTCGTGAGCTGGAAGGCCGGCGAGACCATCGAGCTCGCCGCCGATTCGAGCTTTTTCCTCGGACGCCCCTACATCCGGCGGGTCATCTGGCACTTTGTCCCCAACGTCCCGGAGGCGTTGAAGCAGCTCGTGGCCGGCGACGCGGACGCCACCGAGGTGCTCGTCTCGCCCGACAACGTGAAACAGGCGCAGGCGGCCCCGCACCTCGCGATCTATCCGTACAAAGGGGCGGCGTACGGCTTCCTCGGATTCAACCTTGCGGCGCCCGGGGATTCGAGCGCGCCTCACCCCCTGTTCGGCGAGCGCGACCTGCGCCGGGCCCTCGTGATGGCCGTCGATCGCACGCGGCTGCTCCGCAACGTGTGGGACGATCTCGCCAAGGTGCCGCCCGGCCCGATGTCCCAAATCAGCTGGATCTGGGACCCCGAAACGCGCGAGCTGCCGCACGATAGCGGCCAGGCGGCGCGCCTGCTTACGAGGCTCGGCTGGATCGCCCCGGCGGGGGGCAGCGTGCGCGAGCGGGACGGGCAACCCTTGTCCTTCCGGATCCTCGTGCCGACCACGAGCGCCCTGCGCCGTCAGTACGGCCGGCTGTTGCAGGAGCAATTCCGCACCATGGGCATCGACGTCCCGCTCGACGAGGTCGATCTCGCGCTGTTCAACCAACGCGAGCTGGCGGGTCGGTTCGACGCGGTGCTCCAAGTGTGGAACACGGACCCGACGCCCTCCTCCGGCATCCCGCAGACCTGGACGCGCGCGGGCCTCGGGCGGTCCAACTACGGACGCTACGTGAACCCCGTGTTCGACTCGCTCGTCCATCGCGCCGTGGCCGCGGAGAATCGGCTCGAGGCGCGCCGCTGGTGGCGTCGGGCGATCGAGCTCTTCAACCAGGACGCGCCGGGGATCTTTTTGTTCGCCCCCGACAACGTGGCGGCGGCCCACCGCCGGATCGCGGACGTCACGATCCGGCCCGACTCCTGGCTCGCGCTGCTACGCACCTGGCGCGTCCCGGCCGACCGATTGATCGAGCGAGACCGCGTGGAGCGTTAGGTGACGGCGTGGCTCGTGCGGCGTCTCGCCGCCTCGATCGCCATCGTCGTTGCGGTCGTCACGCTCACGTTCTTCCTCATCCACCTCGCACATGGCACGCCGTGCGTGCTGCCCGAGGGGCGGCCCGTCCCCCCGGAGGTGTGCCAGCGCTTGATCATCCAGCAGGGGTACGACAAACCGCTGCTCGTGCAGTACGCGAAATACGTGGGCGGGCTGCTCCACGGCGAGTTCGGGCTGTCGTTCTGGCAGCGCCGGCCCGTGATCGACGCGCTCCGGGATGCGATGCCGAACACGCTCGTGCTCGCGGGCGCGGCGCTGCTCCTCGACTTCACGCTCGGGCTTGCCTTGGGGGTGTACCAGGCCGCGCGGGCGCGGCATTTCGGCGATATCGCGCTCGGAAACGCCGCGCTCTTTGTCAACTCGATGCCGACGTTCTGGCTGGGGCTCGTGCTGCTGCTGGTGTTCGCGCAGGGGCTCCACTGGTTCCCGGTCGGCGGCACGCACGACGTGGTGCTCTGCGCCCGGCTCGACTCGCTGCGGTGCCTGGGCGATCGCCTGTGGCACCTGGCGCTCCCGGCCGCGACGCTCGGGCTCGTCGGCGCCGCCGCCACCGCGCGCTACCAGCGGGCCGCGATGCTCGACGTGCTCGCGCAGGACTTCGTCCGCACCGCCCGCGCCAAGGGTGTCCGCGAGCGCCGCGTGCTCCTCGTGCACGCGTTGCGCAATGCCCTGCTCCCCTTCATCACCCTGTTCGGGCTCGCGTTCCCATTTCTCCTCACTGGCGCCGTCCTGGTCGAGACGGTGTTCGACTGGCCTGGCATGGGCTGGCTCTCCGTGACCGCGATCGGCTATCGCGACTACCCGGTGGTGACCGCGGTTGCCGTCGTGGCG
Source organism: Gemmatimonadales bacterium (assembly GCA_036270795.1). Taxonomy (GTDB): domain Bacteria; phylum Gemmatimonadota; class Gemmatimonadetes; order Gemmatimonadales; family GWC2-71-9; genus AG41. Next base: position 8,832 of record DATBBW010000048.1, read on the forward strand.
AGTGTGCTGGTGGTCGTGGGCAACCTCGTGGCCGACGTCCTCTACGTGGTGGCCGATCCCCGCATCCGCGTACCGGGCGAGTGACGGTCTGGACCTGGCTGGCGCTCGCGGGCGCCGTCCTGGTGGCGGTGGTCGTGACCGCGGAGGCGCGCCGCCGCGCAGCGAGCGGCGCGCCGGGCCGGCGCTTCTTTCGCCATCCCACGGCCGCCCCCGGGGTGTTCGTACTGGCGTTCTTCGTCACCATCGCGCTCGCGGCGCCGCTCGTCGCCCCTTATCCCTATTACCTGCAGATCGACGTCGTGCACCTGGCCGACCAGGCGCCGTCGGCCCAGTTCCTGCTCGGCACCGACCCCTACAGCCGCGACGTGTGGAGCCGGCTGGTGTACGGCGCGCGCATCTCGCTCGGCGTCGGGACCGTGGCGATGCTCGTCGCCGTCACGCTGGGCGCCGTGGTGGGCGGCGTCGCCGGGTATTTCCGGCGATGGGCAGACACGGTGTTGATGCGCGTCGTGGACGTGGGGCTCGCGATCCCTCGCATCTTCGTGCTGCTCGTCGTCGTGGCGCTGTGGGATCGCGTGTCGCTCCCGGTCTTGGTGCTGCTGATCGGGGTGACGGGGTGGTTCGGGACGAGCCGTCTCGTGCGCGCGGAGGTGCTGTCGCTGCGCGAGCGCGAATTCGTGGGGGCGGCGCGGGCGCTCGGCGCCGGTTCCGTTCGCGTTATCTTTCGCCACGTCCTACCCAACGCCGCGGCGCCGATCATCGTCTCGGCCGCGCTCGGCATCGGGAACGTGATGCTCTTGGAAGCCGGCCTGTCGTTTCTCGGGCTCGGGGTGCCGTCCCCGAAGGCCAGCTGGGGCAACATGATCTACGATAGCTGGCACAAGATCACCGTCTCCCCGTGGGCGTCGCTCTTTCCCGGGCTCGCCATCTCGCTCGTCGTGATGGCGCTCAACGCCATGGGGGATGCGTTGCGCGACGCGCTCGACCCGCGCAAGGAGGGGGCGTGACGGAGCCCCTGCTCCGGGTCCGCGACCTAAAGACGTACTTCGTCACGGAGCACGGCAGCGGCACGGCGCAGGCGGTCGACGGCGTCTCGTTCGAGGTCCACCCGGGCGAGACCCTCGGCATCGTGGGGGAATCGGGGTGCGGCAAGACGGTCACCTCGCTCTCCATCCTCCGCCTCATTCCTGAGCCGCCGGGCCACATCCGGCCGGGGAGCTTCATCGAGTTCGAGGGACGGAACCTGCTCACGCTCGAGCCCCGGGAACTCCGGGCCGTCCGCGGCAATCAGATCGCCATGATCTTCCAGGAGCCGATGACGTCGCTCAATCCCGTGTTTACGGTGGGCGATCAGATCGCCGAGGCCGCGATTATCCACCAGCGGCTGTCGCGCCGCGCGGCCCGGGCCCGTGCGATCGCGATGCTCGCGCTCGTGGGCATCCCCGATCCCGCCGAGCGGGTCGACCATTACCCGCACCAAATGAGTGGCGGCATGCGCCAGCGCGTGATGATCGCCATGGCGCTGGTGTGTCACCCCAAGCTCCTCATCGCCGACGAGCCCACGACGGCGCTCGACGTCACCATCCAAGCGCAAATCCTCGAGCTGCTCGACCGCTTGCAAGCGGAGTTGGGGATGGCCGTCATGCTCATCACGCACGACCTCGGGCTGGTGGCGGGCAGCGCCGATCGCGTGCTGGTGATGTACGCGGGACAGGTCGTGGAGCAGTCGCCGACAGGCGAGCTGTTCGCGCGGCCGCTGCACCCCTACACCGAAGGACTGCTGGCCTCCGTCCCGCGGCTCGACACGCCGGCGGCGCGGGCGCGCGGCCGGCTGCACAGCATCCCGGGCCAAGTCCCCGCGGCGACGGCGTGGCCCGGCGGGTGTCGCTTTCACCCCCGCTGCCCGTACGCCTGGGACCGCTGCCGCCAGGAGCCGCCCCCGTTGCTCGACGCCGGGACCGGGGACCCGGGGTCCCACACCGTGCGCTGCTGGCTCCTCACCGAGCCGCGGCGCCGCACGCCCCACACGTGACGCCCGCCCCAGCCCCGGCCCCCGCGCCGCGTCCCATGCCGGCCTCGCCCCCGCCCCCCGGCGCCCCGCTCGTCGACATCGCCGGCCTCGTCAAGCACTTTCCCGGCGCCCGGGGGTTCTTCGGGCTGGGGCGCGCGGAACGGGCCGTGCGTGCCGTGGACGGTGTGTCGTTCGCGATCGCTGCGGGGCGGACGCTCGGCCTGGTGGGCGAGTCGGGGTGCGGGAAGTCCACGGTGGGCCGCACCATCCTCCGCCTCATCGAGCCGGACGCAGGTCGGATCACGATCGACGGCCACGACGTCGTGGCCCTCCCCCCGTCGGCGTTGCGCGTGCTGCGCCGCCGCATGCAGATCGTGTTCCAGGACCCCTACGGGTCGCTCAACCCTCGTATGACGGTCCGCCAGACGCTCGCCGAACCGCTCACCATCCACCGCCTGGCCCGCGGCGCCGACGCCGAGCGGCGCGTCGCCGCGCTGCTCGACGAGGTGGGCCTCGACCCGAGCTTCGCCCGCAGCTACCCGCACGAGCTGTCGGGTGGCCAGCGCCAACGGGTGGGCATCGCGCGCGCCCTGTCGGTGGAGCCGCAGTTCCTCGTGCTCGACGAGCCGGTCAGCGCCCTCGACGTGTCGGTGCAGGCGCAGGTCCTCAACCTGCTCGCCGACCTGCAGCAGCGGCGGCGGCTCACGTTCCTCTTCATCGCGCACGACCTCGCGGTGGTCCGCCACATCGCGGACCACGTGGCGGTCATGTACCTCGGCAAGATCGTCGAACAGGCGCCGGTGGGCACCCTGTACGCCGCGCCGCGTCACCCCTACACGACCGCGCTGCTCTCCGCCGTCCCGGTGCCCGACCCGCGGACGCAGCACCAACGCATCGTGCTCCCTGGCGAGGTGCCGTCGCCGGCGAACCCGCCACCCGGCTGCCCGTTCCATCCGCGCTGCCCGCACCCCAAGAAGAACGAGCGGTGCCGCACCGAGCCACCCGCGCTGCGCGAAGTCACGCCCGGCCAGCTCGCCGCGTGCCACTTCGCCGAGGAGCCGCTATGACCGCCGGGCCGCCCCATCCGCGCCTCGCGGCCATGCTGCGCGATGTGCAGTTCTGGGTCCCCGTCGCGGTACTCGTCGTTGGCCTCCTGGTGCTCGCGTGGATCCGTTAGCCGCGGGCCGCCTCGGGCGGTTGCAGCTGGTCGGTGTGCTGAGTGGCTTCACGGCCGGCGCCTGGCTCGGCGCGGCCGAAGCACCGACCAAGATGGTGTCGCTCGGCATCTCGCCCGTGGTGATCTCGCTGGCGATGGTGCTGGGTGTGTTTCTCGCCCGCTGGAGCCTCCCGGCGCTGCTGCGCGGCACGGCCGCCGTGGGCGCCGACGTGCGGCAGGCGCCGCATCTCGTGGTCTGGGCGGTGCTCGCCGGGTGCCTGTGGGCCGTGGCCAACACGCTCACCATTTTCGCGATCAAGGACATCGGGTTGAGCATCGCGTTCCCGCTATGGAACGCGAACAGCCTGCTCGGGATTCTGTGGGGCGCGCTGTTCTTCGGCGAACTGCGCGGCGCGGGCCGCGCACGCCAGCTGGGCGTCCTGGGCGGCGCCCTCGTGATGTGCGTCGGCGCCGCACTGCTGGCGTTCGCATCGTCCACCCAAGCGCCGGCCGGGCACCCCGCGCGCGGGGTCGTCGCGGCCCTGGCGGCGGGCGCCCTGTGGGGCACGATGTACATTCCCTACCGCAAGGCGTACCTGACCGGGATGAATCCCCTGTCGTTCGTCGCGTTCTTCACGATCGGCGAACTGGGCATGATGAGCGCGTTAGCGCTCGGGGACCGCGGAGGGCCAGCGGTGCTCTTGGCCGAGCTCGGCCGCGCGCGCGATGTGCTGTTTTGGCTCTTGCTGGGCGGCTTCGTCTGGGTGGTCGGCGATCTGTTTCAGCAGTACGCCGCCAAGTACATCGGCATTAGCCGCGGCATTCCGCTGTCCAACACGAACCAGTTGTGGGGGCTCGCTTGGGGCCTCCTGGTGTTCGGCGAGCTGCGGGGCGGCACGGGGACGACCTACGCCCAGGTGGTCGGCGGCTCGCTCCTCATGGCGCTCGGCGCCGCCGGGATCGCCCTCGCATCCGCCTCGGAAGCGGAGCACCGCCAGTGGCAGGAGAGCGCGGCACGCGAGGGAGCGCGCTATGGCGTCGACCCGGCCTACGTCCGGGCGGCGCTGGCTGGCGAGAGCGCCGCCCCGGCACAGCGCCGGACGTGGCTCGATTGGCTGCTCGTCGTGACAGCGACGGCTGTCTTCATCGCGCTCGCCCGCGTCGCCCGCGTCCCCCATCTCGCCCTGAATTGGGCCGCGATCGTTGGCCTCACCGCCGCTCTCGTCGTGCTCCTCGCCGGCACCGGCCTGCTGCTGTGGCGGACGACCCGGTTCAACTGAGGCGGCCGGCCTCCTCATTCGCGGGAGTTCCCATGCGTCTCGCACGCGCCGTTCGTGTCGCACTAGGCGTCGCCGTCACCCCGCTCGCGGCGCTCCCGTCGCAGCAGCCCGCTTTCACCGTCGAGCAGGTGATGAGCGCACCGTTCCCCGATGAGCTCACCGCCGCACCAGCGGGCGGCGCGGTCGCGTGGGTACTGAACGCGCGCGGCGCGCGCAACATCTGGGTCGCGGCCCCACCCGAGTACCAAGGCAAGGCCGTGACGGCGTACCCGGAGGATGACGGCCAGGAGATCGCCAGTCTGCACTGGACCCCTGATGCACGCGCCATCGTGTACGTGCGCGGCGGCGGCCCCAACGGACGCGGTGAGTACCCCAACCCGCGCAGTGTCGCGACCGGCGTCGAGCAAGGCGTGTGGGTCGCGGCTCTGGCCGGCGGGCCTCCCCGCCTGTTGGGCGAGGGGCACTTGCCCGCGCCATCCCCGAAGGGCGACGGCGTCGCGTTCGTGCGACGGGGCCAGGTCTGGTGGGCATCCCTCAGCGATACTGCGCCCGCAGCCCAGCTGATTCACGCTCGCGGCTCCGCCCAAGCGCTGCGGTGGTCCCCGGACGGCTCGCATCTCGCGTTCGTCAGCGAGCGCGGCGACCACGCACTGATCGCCGTGTACGACGTCGCGGCCAAGACGCTCCACTTCCTCGACCCGAGCGTCGACTCGGACGACGAGCCGGCCTGGTCCCCCGACGGCCGGCGGATCGCCTTCCTCCGCATCCCCGCCCGTCAAGGCGAGCTCCCCTTCACGCCACGGCGCGCCGGGCAACCCTGGTCGATCCGCGTCGCCGACGTGGCGAGCGGTGCCGGCCGCGAGGTCTGGGTCTCGGACACCGGGCGTGGCTCGGTGTTCCGGGGCGTCCCGGCAGCCAGCCAGCTCGTGTGGGGAGCGGGCGATCGCATCGTGTTCCCATGGGAGAAAGACGGGTGGACGCATCTCTATTCCGTCTCGGTCCACGGTGGGGCGGCCACCCTGCTCACGCCGGGCGCGTTCGAGGTGGAGCACGTGACGCCGGGTCGGGACGGGACGACGCTCGTCTTCAGCTCGAACCAGGACGACAGCGACCGGCGCCATGTCTGGAAGGTGGCGGTGAGCGCGGGGCCGCCCGTAGCCCTCACGCGAGGCACGGAGCTCGAGTGGGCCCCGGTGCCGACGAGCGACGGCCAAGCGGTGGCGTTCATTCACGCCGGCACACGCCGCCCGCCGCGCGCCGCCATTCTCGTCGGAACCGGCACGCCGCGCGACCTCGCGCCGGGCACGATTCCCGCCGAGTTCCCCGAGGCGTCGCTGGTGGACCCCCAACCGGTGCTGTTCCCCGCCACCGACGGGCTCACGCTGCACGGCCAGCTCTTCGTGCCCCGCGGCCTCAAGGCCGGCGAGCGGCGGCCCGCGATCATCTTCTTCCACGGGGGCTCGCGGCGCCAAATGCTGCTCGGGTGGCACTACTTCTATTACTACCGCAACGCGTACGCCTTGAATCAGTACTTCGCGAGCCGCGGCTACGTGGTGCTCTCGGTCAACTACCGCAGTGGGATCGGGTACGGCCTCGAGTTCCGCGAGGCCTTGCACTACGGGGCGCAAGGCGCGAGCGAGTTCGCCGACGTGCTGGGGGCGGGGCACTACCTCCGCGGCCGACCCGACGTGGATCCGAAGCGGATCGGCCTGTGGGGCGGCTCGTATGGCGGGTTCCTCACCGCGCTCGGGCTGGCGCGCGCCTCGGAGCTGTTCGCGGCGGGGGCGGACCTCCACGGAGTGCACGACTGGAACGTCGAGATCCAGAACTGGGTGTCGACTTACGACCCACAGAAACAGGCGGACGCCGCCAAACTAGCCTACGAATCATCCCCGATCGCCTATGTCAAGGGTTGGCGCTCACCGGTGCTGCTGGTGCAGGGGGACGACGACCGGAACGTGCAGTTCAGTCAGTCGATCGAGCTCGCGGCGGCGTTGCGGGCACAGGGGGTGTCAGTCGAGCAACTGATCTTCCCGGACGAGGTCCACGATTTCCTGACGCACAGCGACTGGCTCGCGGCCTACCGCGCGGTGGCGGAGTTCCTCGAGCGGCGCCTGGGGAGCGCGCGCTAGGCGCGACGCTCGGGCGACAACGTCGGGTTAGTGCACCCCGCCCATGAGCCTCCGGATGGGACGCACGAGCAGCGCCATGATCAGCGCCGCTGCCAGGCAGACGCCAGCGACTGCGCCGAACAGCGTCGGGAGCGGGAGCGCGCTGATGAAGCCGGCGGCCCAGCCCGCGAGCTTGTTGCCGAACGCGTTCGACAAGAACCACACGCCCATCATCAGCCCAACAACGCGAGTGGGCGCGAGTTTCGTCACGACCGAGAGGCCGACGGGACTCAGGCTCAGCTCGCCCAGCTCTTCCACGAAGTAGGCTGCCACGAGCCACAGGGGGCTCACCTTGATGCCACTCTGCGCCCGCACGCCAGCGGGGACGAGCAGCACGAACGCCAATCCGACAAACAGGAGGGCGAGGGCGAACTTGGCTGGGCTTGACGGCTGGCGCGGACCGAGCCGCAGCCACGCCCAAGCGAAGATCGGTGCCAGGAGGATGACGAACAGTGCCTGTACCGACACGAACCACGAGGCGTACAGGGTGACCCCCCAGAGCTCGAGCCGCACGTAGCGGTCGGCGAACAGGTTCAGGGTCGAGCCGGCTTGCTCGTAGGCGCCCCAAAACAGCGTCGCGAAGAGGAAGAACACGACGATCGCCGCCATGCGTTTCCAGTCCGCCGCCGTGAAGCCCCCGTTCGGCGTCGTATCCGACGCGCCCGCCACCGCCACCGGGGTCCGGGCGGCGAGGCGGGCTACCCCGGGCGCCAAGCGGCGGCGCCCCGCGACGTACTGCACCAGGCCCAACGTCATGCCGACGCCGGCACAGGCAAACCCCAGGTGCCAATCCACCCGCTGCGCCAGGTATCCCGCGATGAGCGGCCCGATGAACGCTCCGAGGTTGATCCCCATGTAGAAGATCGAGAACCCCGCGTCGCGGCGCTCGTCCCCTGGTTCGTACAGCGACCCGACCAAGGTGCTCACGTTGGGCTTGAGCAGCCCGGTGCCGAGCACGATCAGGGACAGCCCGGTATAGAAGAACGGCAACGCTTTGAACGCCAGGGTGAAGTGGCCGAGCGCAATAACGATCCCACCGACGAGTACGCTGCGGTAATGGCCCAGCCACCGATCGGCTACGAAGCCACCCAGGATCGCCGCGAGCCACACGCTGCCGGTGTAGTCGCCGTACAACTCCCCGGCGCGACGGTCGTCGAAGCCTAGCGCGTGCACCATGTACAGGATGAGGAACGCCCGCATCCCGTAATAGCTGAAGCGCTCCCACATCTCGGTGAAGAAGAGGGTGGAGAGCCCCCGAGGGTGCCCCGCCCAGCCGGCGGTATCGGCGCCCGCGGACGACGCCGCGCCTGCGGTCATGGGCTCACTCGAAGAGGTCGTTCTGCTCGACTGGCTCGGCCGCCTGCGGAGCCCGGAGCAGCTCGCTCAGGCGCTGCTCCCACTGCTCGATGTCGAACCGACGCTCCTCCTGGAGGGCGCGGCGCAGCACGGGCGGGAATTCGTGGAACGCCGCCAAGAGCTCGGTGATCGCCTCGCGCAGGGCTTGCGTCTGGAACCCGCTCTCCGTCGCCCCCATATCCTCGAGGATACTCTGCTCGGTGCGCGACGCGACGATCGGCTCCGCGCGCCCTTCAACGAAGACGTTGGTGCGCCGTTTGGGACCCCGCTCCTCCTCGATCGGCATCAGGCCGACGATGCCGTCTGACCGCCAGTACTTGCCGTACCCGAGAAACACCATGCGGTCCCGCTTGATCTCCATGGAACCTCCCGAGCGTCGTCCGTCGTGTGCAGCGCGCGGCGTGCCGAACGCCTCGCGCAAGTAGGTCAGCACCTGACGGAGCACGCTCACGGCTTGCGCCGTTTGAGAATGTCTTCGAGGGCGACCCGGTCGATCTTGCCGTCCATCCGCACCCGCACGTCGTAGTTTTCCCAGTACATGAAGTTGGCGAGCGCTTCGAGGAACTGCCGGTTCGCCTGCCCCTGCGGCGCCGCGAGCCATTTCTCGGGCTGGTGCAGCGGCTCGCGCAGCAGGATGGGCTCGAGCCGCTGCACGATCTCCGGCGTGATCGGGAGCAGGTCCTCGGGGCGGCTGGTGAAGAAGTAGAGCTGGTGGAGCTGGTAGAGGCGCGTGAGTTCGCGAATGGGATTCGTGTCGTCGTAGACGCGGATGTCGATGTAGCGGTCGTTCAGGCCGAGGTACCCGCCCTGCTTGCGGACCACGAGTAGCGCCGCGGATTCCATGCCCCGTTTGTCCCCACCCCCGGCCTGGCCCGCCGCGAGCGCCGCCATGAGACGATCGGCGAGCGAGCCCCGGGCCCGCTCGTACGCCGCGGCGAGATTCTTCACCGTCTGGTCGGAGACCATGATGTTAGCCTGGGCGGCATAGCCGCGGCCCACGATGAGCTCGCCCTTGGCGCCCAATCGGGTGTCCGCTCGACCGCCCACGCTTCCCCCAGCCCAATCGAAGCACGAGTCCCCGGTCCAGCTCGCCGCGGCGCCGCGCGCGTCCACCATCCCGACCTGGCGCTGCGCGGGCCGCGGATCGGCGCGCATCACGACCCGCAGCGCCTCGGGCGCGGTGGCCCCGAGGGCCAGGAGCTCGAGGCCTTTCTCCCCATAGTCGGTGTTGCCCAGCGACTGGGTCGCCACCGCCCCCACGCCCGCCTTGGCCCAGGGGACGATGCCGCCGACGTTCGGAAACTTCGACTGGACCGCGACGCCCAGGTCGCCGGTGACGGAGTCGTACGCGACGATGCTGTAGGTGTGGGCCCGCTTCAGGCGGTCCGCCGGACGGGGCGGGAGGGCCCCAGGGGGTTGCTGCAGCGCGATGCTGAGGAGGAGGGACAGCATGCGCTAGTCCTTCTTCATTTTCTTCTTGAGCTCCTTGAGCTGGCGGTCGGCCGCGGCTTCGCGCGCCGCGCGATCCATCTCGGCCTTGAGCAGATCATCCCGCACGTCGGTCGCGGGACGCGCCCCGCCGGCCGCCTCGAGATCGCGCCACGCGCGGTCTACGGACCGGTCGGCCTCGGTAAGGGGCCGGTCCTGCTCGGCGCGGCTCAGCTGGCGCTGCATGTCGGCGAGCTCGCGCTCGTACAGCGCCACCTCCTCGGCGAGCGCCGCGCGCTTGTGCTCGAGCACGCTCACCCGCTCGCGATGCTTCGTCGCGAAGCGCTGCGCCACGTCCACGGTCTCCTGGTCTCGGATCTCGGTGGCGAGGCGGCCGCGCCGCTCCGCGTCCGCCAGTCGCTGGCGCTCCTGGGCGAGGTCGCGCTCGGTGCGCGCGATCGCGTCGCGGGTCTCCACGACGGCCAGCTTCGCTTCCACCACGGCCTCGCGCATCTGGCGCGCCAGGTCCCGCAAGTTGCCCGGCGGCGTCGCCGCGTCGAGCGCGGCGCGGAGCGCATCCCGCAGGCGCTCGAACAAGGGCGCTAGCTTTTCCGCACCGTCTTTGGGAAGAACGGCGCGAACACCTGCTCCACTGCGCGCGACTTGCAATGCGGGCAGGTGGGTCGGCGGCGGCCGTGCTGCGCGATCCCCTCTTGCTGGCTGAAGCGCTTGCGGCACTTGGTGCAGCGATACTCGTAGGTCGGCATATGCGGCCTCAACGTATTCCGCCCCGAAAGCGTGGTCAAGTTGACGGCCCGCCGGTACGCGCCGAAGATTGCACCCCATGTCCAGACACGGTCGGCGCACCGCGCTCGCGTGTGTCGTCGCGGCCGTCGCGTGCAGCGAGGGTCTCCAACCGATTCCTGCGTGCCCGCCCACGTTCGTTGGTATCTGCGGCCGAGTGAGCTTCCGCGTGGCCCTGCCCGACACGCTCCGGGCCAGCACCGATGCGGTGTTTATCGTGGCGTATCACCATTTCCCGACGGCGCCGGAGAGCTTGTTCAACTTCGTGCCGGTGCCGCCCGACACCATTCCGACGGCCCGCGCGACCTACGTGTACGCCCTCGCCGTGCCTCCCGGACGCTACGACTGGGTGCTCGCTGTGTGGAAGCGCGTGGGCACGTTCACGGCCCAGAACCCCGACACCTTGCTGCGGGAGGTCGGGTTTTACCGCGACGCCGGGGACACGACGGCCCACGGATCGGGTATCGTCACGGTGACCGGGACGCACGCGGATTCGATCAATTTCGTGATCGACTTCAGCAACATGCACCGCATCTGCACATACTTCCCGCCCTGCCCATGACCCGCGTGCTGCGGTCGGTGCTGATGCTGGGTATTGGCGCGCATCCTCTCGCGGCGCAGGCGACGGGCGTGGTGTTCGGAACCGTCACGGACACCGCGGGCCATCCCGTGCCGTACGCCGAGGTGCAACGCGCGGGCACGAGCCTCGGGACGACCGCCAGCCAGAGTGGCGCGTTCCGCATGGCGGGCATCGCGGCCGGTGCGGTCGCCATCACCGTCCGCGCCCCTGGCTACCACGCGGCGACCGACACGGTGAGGCTCGCGGCGGGCGATTCGGTGCGGATCGACTTCCGCCTGCCCCCGAGCGGCGCCCTCGACCTGCAACCGGTGATCGTGACGGCCGCAAAGCGATCCCAATTGTTGGATGAGGCCGTGACGAGCGTCGCGGTCGTCACCGGCACCGAGCTGCAGAACCGCGCCGTGAGTACCGTGGACGAAGCCGTCAACAAGGCGGCCGGCGTGTTGTTCCTGAATGGCCAGGTGAACATCCGCGGCTCGAGCGGCTTCGTCGAGGGGCTGGGCTCCCGCGTGCTGCTGCTTGTGGACGGCGTGCCGGCGAACGAAGGCGATCGTGGCGGCATCGATTGGGATATGGTGCCGCTGGACGACGTGGATCGCGTGGAAGTGGTGAAGGGGGCCGGCTCCTCCCTGTACGGCTCGGCCGCCTTCGGCGGCGTCGTCAATCTCATCACCCACGACATCCCGGTCGGTTTCCACGGACGCGTCCGCGCGACGGCGGGGGACTACGCGAACCCGCCCCAGGCGGCCTGGACGTTTCGCGATTACACGGGCGGCCTCGGGGGCCTCGACGCGACGGGGTCGTACGGCAGCCCAATCCTGCGCGGCAGTCTGACGCTGGGTGGCCGCCACAGCGATGGCTACCGCGAGCAGGACCGCAGCAATCAATGGGAGACGGCGGGGAAGGCCGAGTGGGACCCAGCGCCCGACACGCGCCTGACGGCGTCGGGCTCGTGGACCAGTCACCAGTACGAAGTCGGCCCGCCGTGGTGCGAACACGGTCAGTGCGATGACCGAGGCCTCGCCTTTCAGCCCTTTCGGACCGCGAGCCCCGGGGCCTACACGCGGTCGGACAAGGGCTACGTCGCGGCGACGCTCGAGCGCACAGCGTCGCCCCACGTCGCGTGGCAGGCGCGCGGCTCCTGGCTGCGGAGCCATTTCACGGATGTGAAGCCCGACAACTGGGGAATCGGGAACCGCTTCGGCGCAGAGCTCCGCGGCACGGTGCGCGCTGGAGCCGCCGCCGCGCGCGTCGGCACGGTTGGCGTAGAAGCCACTCGCTCCGACGTCACGAGTGACATCTTCGGCGATCATGCAGAGCATGCCTTCGCCGCGTACGCCGAGGGCGAGCAGCGCGCCGGCCGCGGCCGCCTCACCGCCGGCGCCCGGGCGGATTTCCGCACCTTGGACGGCGGGGCCGTGTCGGGGGTGGTGAGCCCCCGCGTGGGCGCCGTGTGGCCGACGCCCTTGGGAACGTGGCGCGCGTCGGTGGGTCGTGGCTTTCGGGCCCCGTCGCTCGCGGAGCGGTTCGTCGCGGCGCGTGCCTTCGGGTACCGCGTCATCCCGAGTCCCGGTCTCGCGCCTGAGACCGCATGGTCCTACGAGCTCGGGGATGGCGCCACGCTCGGGGCCCGGGGGCGCCTTGATGCGGCGGTGTTCTGGACCGAGGCGCGGCAGCTCATCGAACCCGCCTTCATTTTCGACAGCGGGGTGCCCGCGATCCAGCTCCAGAACGTGGCGCGTGCCCGGCTCCGCGGCCTCGACGCCTCACTCGTCGCTACCCCGTTCGCGGACAACCTGGTGACGTCCGTGTCCTACACCTATCTCGACGCGCAGGACCGCGCGACCGGCACGGTGCTCGCGTTCCGCCCCGCCCACGTCGCCACCCTGGGGGCGGACTACGCGTGGCACGCGTTCACGGTGGGCGGAGACTTCCGCTATGTGAGTCGGATCGAGCGGATCGCGCTCGCGGGCAGCTACGCCGGTGATCCCCGGGTGGCGGCCAAGGTGCTCGACCTGCGAGCCGGGTGGGCCCGCGATGCCTGGTCGGCCCGGCTGCTCCTCACGAATGCCTTGAACTACATCTACAGCCTCACGCCCGGCACCCTCGAGCCGGTGCGCACCCTGTCCGTAGTGCTCGGCTGGACGTATTAGATTGCTGCGATGCGCGGGATCAGCTCCCTTGCAGTTACGGCCTCGCTGTGCCTGTCCCAGGGCGCCGCGCTCGACGGCACCTGGGAATTGACGCGGATCTTTCGCTCCGGGCTGGCGCCCGCCACGCGCACCGTCCCCATCGACTCGACCGTCTACCTCCGCCTCACGCTCGAGTCGCATCCCGGCGAGTGGATCTCCGGGCGGCTGTACCGCCGCTATCACGGCACGCCCGACAAGAGCAAGGTCGAGGCGGGGCCGCTGCGCGGTACGGGGCGCTATATCATTGGAGCCGAGATCGAGACGCCCGTCTGGGCGCGCGCGCGCACCGCGGCATGGCTCGTGGGCGACACACTGCGCCTGGGGACGTCCTTCGTGCCCGACGCCGACTCGATCGAGCTGAAACGGGTGCAGGCGGACGCCCCCTACCCCACCGTGGTGCAAGACGTGGTGACGCGGCAGTGAGCGCGCTCCGGCCGGCCCTGCTGGCCCTGCTCGGCGCGGCGGGCGGGTGCACTGGGGGCGATCGGTCCCGCTCGCCCACCTGCGGCATGGCGCAGGTCATCGGCCCGGCCCTGATCCTGGACCAGTTGAAGCAGGCGCCGTACGTGCTCACCGACGCGCCGCGCGGGCTCCCGGGCGCACTGCCGGCCCGTCTCATCGGCGCCGCTGCCCAGAGCACGGTCTCGGTGCGCTATAGCGGGCGCAACCTGACCATGGCGTATGCGGGCGCGAATTTTCCCGCCCACCCCACGGACACGTTCGTGTTTGCGCTCCTCGTGGTCGACGACTCGACGCAGCGGGCAGAAGGCGTGTTGGTGTACGACGCGCGGCGGCCGCCCCCGAGCTACCCCCAGCTCGGGAGCGTCACGAGCGGCGACGCCACGATCCCGCTCTACGGGGTGCGGGTCGACTGGCGCAGTCTGAGCAACCCCGGGTGCCCGCTGCTGGGCGCGGCCGCCCCGCCCGTCGCGGCCCCGGGCTCCACGCCCACGCCCACCCCCGCTCCGCGGCCATGACGGCGGTTGTCGCCGTCAGCGCGACCCGCCGCACCGATGCCGGCCGCGAGCGGGTCGCCCTCAACACCGCCTACGTGCGCGCGCTGACCCGCGCCGGTCTGGTCCCGGTCGTCGTGCCCCCGATGCTCGACCCCGAGGCCGCGTGCGCGGTGCTCGATCGGGTGCAGGGTCTCGTGCTCACGGGGGGCGAGGACGTCGATCCGGCCCGCTACCACGCCTCACCGCATGCCAAGCTGGGGGAGACCGATGCGGCGCGCGACGCCGTGGAGCTCGCCCTGATTGCCGGCGCGCGGCGACGCCAGCTCCCCGTCCTTGCGGTGTGTCGCGGCATCCAAATCCTGAACGTGGCGCTCGGCGGCACGCTGTACCAGGACCTGGCGAGCGAGCGGCCCGGGCGCATCGACCACGCCGAGGCCCGGGTCCGTCACGGCCTCGCGGTCGAGCCGGGCTCGCTCCTGCACCGCACCCTGGACACTGTCGCGACGAGCGTGAACACGCGCCACCACCAGGCGATCCGGGACCTCGCGCCGACGCTCCGCGCCACGGCGTGGGCGGAGGACGGCGTGATCGAGGGCGCCGAATCGCAGGACCCGACCGACCCGTGGCTGGTGGCGGTGCAGTGGCATCCCGAGGACGATGTTGAAGACGCCCTGTTTCGCGGCTTCGCGCGGGCGACGCGGTGAGCCTGGCCTTCCCGTCGGCCGAATGGGTCACCGCCTACGGCGCGGCGATCAACGCCAGCGCCGGGTATCGCGCGGCGTCGACCGAATGGACGCACGGCGCCGTGGCGCTGGTGGTGAATGCCGAGCCCGCCATCGGGCTGCCCCAGCCGGTCGGGATCTGGCTCGACTTGGACCGCGGCGC
>DATBBW010000049.1:0-1888 GCA_036270795.1 Gemmatimonadales bacterium
CGCCCCGGTCAAGAGCTCACCCATCGGCTCAATGCTAGCTACTTCTGGGGAGTCTGAGCCGATGGGTGAGCTCTTGACCGGGGCGGAGATTCTCTGCCGCGAGCTCGCTCGAGCCCGGGTGGAGGTGATCTTCGGCTATCCCGGCGGCGCGATCATGCCGTTCTATCACGCGCTGCCCAACCATCCGGGCCTGCGCCACATCCTGGTGCGGCACGAGCAAGCCGCGGCCCACGCAGCGGACGGCTACGCGCGGGCGAGCGGCCGCGTGGGGGTGTGCGTGGCGACGTCGGGCCCGGGAGCGACGAACCTCGTGACGGGGCTGGCCGCCGCCAGCATGGACAGCTCGCCGGTGCTCGCGATCACGGGGCAGGTGTCGCGCCCGATGATCGGGCGCGACGCGTTCCAGGAAACGGACATCGTCGGCATCACGCTGCCGATCACAAAGCAGAGTTACCTGGTGCAGGATGTCTCCGAACTCGCGGGCGTAGTCGCCGAGGCGGTGGCGCTCGCGCTCGAGGGGCGGCCGGGGCCCGTGCTGATCGACGTGCCCAAAGACGTGCAGAACCAGAAGACAGTGTATGAGCCCGAGGCGTCGCACCCCGCCGCTCGGGGTCGGCCAGCGCCCCGGGGCCCGGGCCCGGCCTCCATCGCGGACGGGGTGCGCGAGGCCGCCGTGCTCATCGCCCGCGCTGAGCGTCCGTTGCTCATGGTGGGGCACGGCGTGATCCTGAGCGACGCGTACGCGGAGGTGCGGGCCCTGGCGGAGAAGACGGGGATACCCGTCATCACGACGCTGCTCGGCATCAGCGCGTTCCCCGACGGCCACCCGCTGCACCTGGGCATGCCGGGCATGCACGGCGAGGTGCACGTGAACCGCGCGATCCAGTGCGCCGACGTCATCGTCGGGATCGGGCTGCGGTTCGACGACCGGGTCACGGGGAACACTGCCCGCTTCGCCCCCCGCGCGCGGATCGTGCACATCGACCTCGACTCGGCGGAGATCGGGAAGAACGTCCCCGTCGCCGTGGGCATTGTGGGCGACGCGCGCGAGATCACGCGTCGTCTGGTGGCGGCGGTCGCGCCCCGGGAGTGCGGCCGCTGGCTCGAGCACATCCGCGGCTCCGTCCGCACGCGGCCGGCGACGTATCGCGGCGACCTGTCGCCCGAGGCCATCCTCGCATCGATCTACGACGCGAGCCACGGCGCGTGCACCATCGTGTCGGACGTGGGGCAACACCAGATGTGGGTCGCGAAGCACTATCCCTATCAGCGGCCCAACACGCACATCACCTCCGGCGGGCTCGGGGCCATGGGATTCGCGGTCCCGGCGGCGATGGGGGTGCACCTCGCGCGCCCGGAGGAGACGGTGTGGGCCATCTCCGGCGACGGTGGCTTTCAGATGAACATGGCAGAGATGGCGACCATGGTGCAGGAAGGGCTGCCGGTGAAGATGGCGGTCTTCAACAACGGCTATCTCGGGATGGTGCGGCAGTGGCAGCAGTTCTTCCACCAGAAGCGCTACTCGTGCACCCCAATCTGGAGTCCCGACTACATGAAGCTCGGCGCGGCCTACGGGATCCCGAGCTTCCGGGTGACCGAGGCGAGCACGCTCGCGGATCTGGTGGGCCGCGCCAACGCCGAGCCCGGGCCCGCCCTGGTCGAGTTCCTGATCGACGAGGAAGCGAACGTCTACCCGATGATTCCCCCGGGCGGCTCGCTGTCCGAGCCGATCGAAGCCGCGCCCGCCAGCGTGATCGGCGTCTGACGCGCGTGCCTCCCTCCGCCGCCCACACGGTCGCCGTGCTGCTCGACGACGCGCTCGTCACCGTAAACCGCGCCGTCGGCGTGCTGCGCCGCCGGAACGTGCCGATCGAAGGCCTGGCACTGG
>DATBBW010000050.1:0-2681 GCA_036270795.1 Gemmatimonadales bacterium
TCGCCGCCGCCATGAGCTTGAGCCCCGGCTGGCCGAGGATCACCTGGAGCGCCGCGGTGGCGACCCGATCCTGCGGTGCGGCGGCGATCGCCGCGGCGGGCAGCACGTTCAGGTAGGCGACGTTCGCGAGCACATACAACAGCGTGACGATCAGCACGCCGGCGGCCATCGCGAACGGCAGATCGCTCCGGGGATGCTCGAGCTCGCTCCCCGCGAAGCCCACGTTGTTCCACGCGTCCATCGAGAACAGCGAGCCCACCATCGCCGCCACGATCACGCCCAGCCCGACCGTCACGCCACCCGTGGCCCAGAAGCTGCCGCTGAAGTTCGCGGCGATCGCGTCGGCGTGCCGCCCGATCGTGAGCCCGAGCAGGATCAGGGCGGCGAGCGCCGCCGTCTTGATGGCGGTGAGCGAGGTCTGGATCAGCGCCGCGGTCTTCACGCCGCGCACGTTGATCCACGTGAGGATCACGACCGACGCCACCGCGAAGACGCGCTGCCAGGAGAGCCCCACGGTGATGTCGCCGATCGGCGGCGGGAAGTGCAGCGTCGTGCCGAGAAACACGTCGGGCGAGAGGCCGGGCCAGAACACGGCCGTGAACCGCGCGAACGCCACGGCGACCGCGGCGATCGTGCCGGTCTGGATCACGACGAACAGCGTCCAGCCGTACAGGTACCCGAACAAGGGCGAGATCCCTTCCCGCAGGTACACGTACTGGCCCCCCGCGTCGGGGAACATCGCCGCCAGCTCGCCGTAGGTGAGCGCCCCCATCAGCGTGACGACGCCCGACAGGGCCCACACGAGCAACAGGAACCCGGGGGTGTGGACCTCGCGCAGGATCTCGGCCGAGACGATGAAAATGCCCGAGCCGATCATCGACCCGACGACCAATGCCGTGGCGTCGAGGCGCGAGATCGCCCGCACGAACTCGGCGGGTCGTTGCTGCGGGAGAGCGGTCATGCCACGGTCCTCGAGGGCTCGGGGTCGGGAGACGGGCGTCGTAACCTAGTGGTTGCCCCGAGGGGCCGCCACGGAGTGGGGCGACGGCGTCACCCGGGTCCGGCGTCCGGCTGGTCCGGATCGGCCTTGAGCTTCGCGAGGTCGATCATCGTGACGCCTTCGACGTACTCGGTGACCGGGGCGTGGGTCACCGTCACCAGGCGGTCGATCGAGTCGCGGATGCGGCGCGTCATCATGAGGATGTTCTGCAGCGACTGCTGGTCCTCGGGGTGGGTGATGCGGGCGTCCTGTTCCAGCAGCTGACCTTCGGCGAGAATCGTGGCGAGCGCGTTGTTCACCTCGTGGCGCATCGCTATGGCCAACTGACTGATCACGGCGACGCGCTCCCCTTGGATGGCGCGCCCGTAGAACACGTGCAGCTGCTCCGACAGCCAGCCCACCGAGATCGCGACGGTGCCATACGCCGTGTAGATCGGCACGGTGATGCGCCAGTCCTC
This sequence comes from Gemmatimonadales bacterium, assembly GCA_036270795.1. Lineage (GTDB taxonomy): Bacteria > Gemmatimonadota > Gemmatimonadetes > Gemmatimonadales > GWC2-71-9 > AG41. The sequence continues at coordinate 1,459 of DATBBW010000050.1, forward strand.
GGCCTCGAGATTCAAGGCGACGAGCAGCTGGATCGTGGTGAAGAGCACGGTCCCCATCACGAGCCCCGCCACGGCGCCGCGCAGGCCGTAGTGCAGCGACAGGAGGTACGCGGGTACGAGCGTCAGGAGCCAGATCAGGTCGCGGTAGGGCGCGTCGTCGAACGGCACGAGCTGGAGCACGAGGCTCGGCAGGAGATACGCCGCGGCGCAGTATATCCACCAGCGCCGCGGGAGCGGGGGCCGGTGGGACAGCGGCGTGAACCCCAGAAAGTCGACGAGCCGGTAGCGCGCGGGCAGCGGCGCGGTCACAGTCCCAGTACCTCCACGACGACCTCGGCGATGGCGGCGTCCTGGACGCCCACCCCCGTCAGGTCCGCCACGGTAAGCTCCGTGTCCTGCTCCCGTCCCGGGAGCCGCCCCGCCGCCAGATCGCCGAGCTCCGCGTACACCTGGTCGCGGGTCACCGCGCCCCGGGCGAGGGCGTGCCGCAGGTTGCCGTAGCGCTCGGCCTGGACCACGCGGTCCACGACCAGCTTGTCCGCGCGGGCGAGCAAGGCGGGCTCGAGCTCGATCTTCTCGGGGCTGCCCGTCCCGACCGAGGTCACGTGCACCCCGGGGCCCACCCACGCGGCCTGGACGAGCGGCACCGTGCTCGCCGTCGCCGTGACGATGACGCGGTGGGCGCGCACCGCGGGCTCGAGCGCCGGCGCGACCCGGGTCTCGACCACCGGGGCGAGCTCCTGGGCCAGGGCCGCGGCGCGCTCGCGCGTCCGGTTCCACACGGTGAGCCGCTCGAGCCGGCGTTCGGCGAGCATGGCGCGGGCGGTGAGCCGCGCCAGGGCACCGGCCCCGACGAGCAGTGCCTCGCGCGCATCCGGCGGAGCGAGGTAGCGCAGCGTCAGCGCCACGGCCGCCGCGGTGCGCAGATCGGTCAGGTAGCCGTGCTCCTCGAGCAGCACCTCGGGCACGCCCGTGCGGGCGTCGAGCAGCAGGAACATCCCGTCGCCTGACGGGAGACCGCGCGCACGGTTCCGATCGAACCCGGTCGCCAGCTTGAGGACGATGTGGCGCGCGCCGCTCAGGTGCGCGCCCTTCACGTGCACTTCCGCCTGCGCGGCGGGGAGCTCCATGACCAGCGGCTCGGGGAGCGTGGCCGCGCCGAGCCCGAGGGCCCGAAACCCGCGCTCCACGGCGGTCAGCGCGGTCGCGCAGGGGATCTTGTC
>DATBBW010000051.1:0-24214 GCA_036270795.1 Gemmatimonadales bacterium
GCAAGGGCGGCCCGAAACTACGGCTGCCATGTGGAAAAGTCAACCTTGACCGGCGCGGAGAACTCGGTGTAGGTTTCCCGGCCTCTCGCGAGGAATCACGATGGGTCCGACGTATCGCCCGCGCAATCGGCGGCGCATCAACAAGCATGGATTTCGGGCGCGGATGAAAGATGTGTGGGGCCGCGCCGTCCTGTCCCGCCGGCGGAAGAAGGGGCGCAAGCGCCTCACCGTCCGCTTACCGTCGAAGCACCGGAGTCGGTAAACGGGAGAGCGGTTGCCGCGCCGCGTGCGGCTCGCCCGCGGCGCGGACCTCATGGCCTGCTGGGATCACGGTCACCACGTGCGCACGCGGCATCTCGAGTTGGCATGGCGCCGCAATCACGCCGGACATCCGCGCACCGCATTCATCGTTCCCCGGTATCAATTCACCGCCGTGGCGCGCAATCGGCTCCGCCGCCGCTTGAGAGAGATTCTCCGCCGCGACGCGCTCGCGTCGCTTCCCGCCGTCGATCTCGTGGTGCGTGCCCAGCGCGCGGCCTACGCCGCCCCGTTCGCCGCCCTGCGCGCCGACCTGGTGGACGGCGCGCGCCGCGTCCTATGACCATCCGCCACTGGCCGCGCCGCGTCGTCGTGGCGCTGATCCGCGCGTACCAGATGACGCTGTCCCATCTGGTCGTGACACAGTGTCGCTTCGTGCCGTCGTGCTCGCAGTACACGCGCGAGGCGGTGGAGCGCTACGGCGCGCTGCGCGGGTCGTGGCTCGGCGTGAAACGCATCCTGCGCTGCCACCCGCTGCATCGCGGTGGCTACGATCCGGTGCCCTGAGAGCGAATCGTGGAACGACGGGTCGTTGTCGCCATCGTGCTGATGCTCATCGTGGCCGTGCTGCCGAGCATCCTGTTTCCCCCGAAGAAGCCGGTGGGGCGTCCTGCCGGTCGGGCGCCCGGCGACACGGCGGCGGGCCCGGGCGCGCGGGCGGCGGCCCCCGAGTCCGGCGCCGCGCCGGTGCCGGGACGGCCGCGCGGCGCGGGACCCCTGGCCCCCGCCGCCGCGCCGGCGGAAACGGTGTGGGTCAGCTCGCCCCTGTACCGCCTCGGCTTCAGCACGCGGGGCGGCACGCTCGTGCAGGCCGAGCTGCTGGGGTATCGCTCGTTCGCGCGCGGGGACTCGGGCCGCGCCGTCCAGCTCGTGCGGGAGGGCGTCCCGCTCCTCAGTACGGCGCGGGCCGGACCCGGCGACACGACCCTGCTCGCCGGGTGGGACTTGAGCCCCAGCGCGCGCCACGTCTCGGTCGGCCAAGACACGGCCACGCTTACGTTTACGGGGGAGTACCAGGGGGCGCAGCTGACCCTTACGTATCGCTTCCTGCCGGGCGAGTACCGCTTCCAAGTGCGGGGCCAGCTCGCCGGCTTCGCGCCGGGCGGCGCCACGCTGCTCGTCGGGCTGGGCGACGGGATCCGCTCGGCCGAGGCGGACTCGCTGGACGACTTCCGCCAGCACGCCGTCGTCACCAAGGCGGCGAAGACGCAGAGCACGGCGTTCCAGTCGATCAAGCCGGGCGAGCGCAAGGTGCTGGACGGGCCGTTCGAGTGGGCGGGCCTGAAGTCGAAATACTTCTTCGTGGCGGCGCTGGCGATCGACGAGAACGAGCCCCGGTTCGGCGGCGGCGTCGCGGTCGGGGGCCCGCGGACCGTGACCACGTCCTCGCTGTGGGGCAAGTCCGACGTGGCGACCCGCACCGCGTTTACGCTCACGCTGCCCGTGCCGCCCGCCGGCGATTTCCGCTACGACGTGTACCCGGGCCCGCTCGAGTACCGCCAGTTGGCGCGCCTCGGCCACGACCTCGACGACGCCAATCCCTACGGGGGGCTGCTGCGGCCCCTCATCCAACCCGTATCGGTGTTGGTGCTGAACATCCTCATCTGGATGCACGACCGGCTCACCATCCCCTACGGCTGGGTGCTGGTGGTGTTCGGCATTCTGGTGCGGGTGCTGTTGTGGCCGCTCAATCAGAAGGCGATGGAGTCGAGCATCCGGATGCAGGCCGTCGCGCCGCTCATCAAGCAGGCGCAGGACCGCTACAAGAACGACCCGCAGCGGGCGCAGCAGGAAGTGCTGAAGATCTACAAAGAGCACCACGTGAACCCCGTGGGCGGGTGCCTCCCCATGCTGCTGCCGATCCCGGTGCTGTTCGCGCTGTTCTTCGTGTTCCAGAACACGATCGCGTTCCGGGGCGTCCCGTTCCTGTGGCTCCCCGACCTGTCGCGCGCCGACCCGTACTACATCCTGCCGCTCATCCTCGGCGTGTCGATGTTTGCGGTGTCGAAGGTGGGGCAGATGGGCGTGCCCCCGAATCCGCAGGCGAAGACGATGCTGTATTTCATGCCCGCGTTCATGACGCTCCTGTTTCTGCGGTTCGCATCGGGGCTGAACCTGTACTACGCGGTCCAGAACGTAGTCAGCCTCCCACAGCAGTACATGATCGCGATGCGCCGCGTGCGGCAGCAGGGGAAGCGCACGTAGCAGGAGCCCGCGCCGGGTGTTGAGCGATCCCATCGTCGCACTCGCGACGCCGCCCGGCCGCTCCGCGCTCGCCCTCATCCGCCTGTCCGGTCACGGTGCGTTCGACGTCGCCGCCCGCGCGCTGCGCCCGTTCCACCCCGCGCCACCCCGCACCGTGCGCCGCGTGCGGCTGGTGCATCCCACCACGGGCCAGCTCGTCGACGACGCCCTCGCCGCCTGTTTTGCCGCGCCGCGCACCTACACGGGCGACGACCTGGTGGAGATCTCGACGCACGGCGGGTTGCTCGTGCCGGCCGCGGCGGTGGTGGCGCTCGTGGCGGCGGGGGCGCGGCCGGCGGCTCCCGGTGAGTTCACGCGCCGCGCGGTCCTGAACGGCAAGCTGGATCTGCTCCAGGCCGAGGCCACGGCCGACTTGATCGACGCGGGGGCCCCCGCGCAGGCGCGGCGCGCGCTCGCCCAACTGGACCGCGGTCTGTCGGCGCGGCTCGAGGCGTTGCGCGCCGCGCTGCTCGAGCTCGAGGCCCTGATCGCTTACGAGATCGACTTCCCCGAGGAGGACGAAGGCCCCGTGGCCCCGGCGCGGGTGGTGGACGCATGGCGGGCCGCACGCGACCAGCTGGTCGTGTTGCTCGGGACGGCGCCGGAGGGAGAGCGGTTGCGCGAGGGCGCGCTCGTCGTGATCGCCGGCCCGCCGAACGCGGGCAAGTCATCGCTCTTCAATGCGCTGCTCGGCACCGAGCGCGCGATCGTCACCGAGCTCCCCGGGACGACGCGCGACGCGATCGAGGCCCACACGGTGCTCGAAGGATTCCCCTTCCGGTTGACCGACACGGCGGGCCTGCGCGCCAGTGGCGACCGCGTCGAGCGGCTCGGCATCGAAGTGTCGCGTCAGTATCTCGCCCGGGCGGACCTGATTCTGTTCTGTGAGGAGGCGGCGAGCGGGACAGCCGGCGGGGCGGCGGAATTCCTAGCCGAGTGTCGGGCGCCTGTCGTGCGCGTCGCGACAAAACTCGATCTGGGCGGCCGTGCGGGCGGCGAGCGCGGCGCATGGCTGGGCGTCTCGGTCGTGACGGGCCAAGGGATTGGCGAGCTGCGCCGCCGGCTGGCGCAGGAGGCGTTCGGGCGGCTGTTGAGTCTCGGGGACGTCGAGCCCGTGGTGACGCGGGCGCGACACCGGCTGGCGCTCGAGCGGGCGCTCGCGGAGACCGAGGCGTTCCACCAGGCGCGCGCAGCGGGCGTCGATGCCGCGGCGGCCGCGACCCATCTGCGCGCCGCCGTCGGGGCGCTCGACCTGTTGATCGGGGTGGTGACCCCGAACGACGTGTTGGACCGCGTGTTCGCGAGCTTTTGCGTGGGGAAGTGAGCGCGGCTGCGCTCGGGCGCGGTTGCCGGGTGTTCCTGGGCGCGCTAGCTTAGGGCCGGTGACTGAGGGCGGCGGTCGCGCGTGAGGACCGCCGCCCTGCTGTTTTCCGCTGCCCGCAGAGGACGCGACCCGTCGATGGATGTCCCGGCCACCCCGGCCGCCCCGGCCGCCCCAGCCCCCCCGACTCGCCCCACCGCCCCGGTGCCCATGCGCGCGCCCGAGCGCTGGCTCGCGGTTCTGCGGATCGCCGTGGGGCTGTGGTTCGCGAAGGCGCTCGTCCAGAAGCTGAGCATCACGCTCTTGTGGGGATTCCTCCCCCTGCCCACCGCTTCGGACCGCTGGCTTCACGCGATGCCGAGCCTGGTGACCAAGTACGCCGAAGGAAATCCCATCGGCTTTTTCAAAGATTTTCTGCTGCACACCGTCGTTCCCCACAGCGCTCTGTTCGCGCAGCTCACGGCCTGGGGCGAGGCCGTGGTGGGTCTGGGGCTCGTGTGCGGGTGTCTGACCGGGCTCGCGTCGGGCATCGGCCTCGTGCTGGTCGCGACCTACGCCCTCGCGGTGCAGTGGCAGGGGTCGGCGCAGCAGGGCTTCCATTACGTGCTGATCGCGACCCTGGTGGTGCTCCTCGCCACGCGGGCGGGCCGCACGTGGGGGCTCGACGGCTGGGTGCGCGCGCGCCGCCCCGCGTCCTGGCTCGCGCGCGTGCCGCTCGGCTAGGGCAGGTAGAGCACGTCGTTGGGGCGCTCGCCCACGGGGATGGCCGCGAGCACCCGGCGGCGTGCGGTGTCGATCACCGAGACCGCGTTGGACCGCCCGTCGGCGGTGAAGAGCCGGCGGCCGTCGGGCGCGAGCGCGAGGCCCCACGGCCGTTTGCCCACCGCAATGGTGTCGATGACACGCCGGGCGGCCACGTCCACGACGCTGACGCTCGCGGCGGCCCCTTCGGAGATGTAGGCGAGCCGGCCGTCCGGGGCGAACGCCACGCGCACCGGCTTCGTCTTCCCATCGCGGATCGGGAACTGGCCGACCACGCTGTCGAGCGCGAGGTCGATCACCGTCACGTTCCCGCCGGCCTCCGCGGTGACCCAGGCGTGGCGTCCGTCGGGCGTACACGCCACGGTGCGCGGGTTGTCGCCCACGCGGAGCGTGCGCAGCACGTGACCCGTCTGCGCGTCGAGCACGGTGACGGTGTTGCTCGTCTCCGCGGTGACGTACAGCTTGGCGCCGTCGGGGCTGATCGCGACTCCTTCGGGCTCGACGCCCACGGGCGTGGCAAACCGCAGCGCGCCGCTCGCCAGGTCGATGGCCGAGGCCTGGCCGATCTCCTCATTCGATACGTAGGCCGTCGTCCCGTCGGGACTGAGTACCACGAGCTCGGGATCGCGGCCCGCCGGAATGGTGCGCACGAGCCGCGCCGTCGCGACGTCGATGACGCCGAGGGCGTCGTCCTTGCCGAGCGCGACGTACGCGGTGCGTCCGTCGGGGCTGCGCGCGAGGCCGCGGGGTCGGTGGCCCACCGGGATGGTCGCGATCACGCGGTAGCTCGGGAGCGCGATCACGGTGACGCTGTTGTCGACCTCGTTGCTCACGTAGAGCAGGGGGTCGCGCCGTTCCCCGGGGACGGCGCCGGCGAGCCACAGCGGTGCGAGCAGGGCGAGGGCGCGGAGCCCCGCGGTGCGAGGGGTCATGGGTTCATTCAGGGTCAGTCGTGGAGGATGGCCGGGTCGACGTTGAGCGCCTGGTCGAGGCCGCGAATGCGCGCGCGGCCGCGGATGGCGCGCAGGGTGGCCCCAGCGAGATCGGCACCGGTCACATCGGCGTCGGTCAGGTCGGCGCCGCTCAAGTTGGCGCGGACGAGCAGCATCTTGCGCAGGTTTGCGCCGGTGAAGTCCGCCTCGGTGAAGTCGGTGCTCGTCGCGTCGACGCGCATGATCCCCATCGACTGGTTCCCGCGGTCGACGCCGAGGTCCGCCTTGACGAATTTCGCGCGCGCCGCCTTGGCGTTACTCATCGGGCCGATGAGCCGGGCGCCGCTCAGGTCGGCGTCGGAGAGGTCGGCGCCGGCCAGGATGACGGCGAACAGGCTGGCATCGCGGAGGACCGCGCGCCGCAGGTCGATGCGGTAGGCCACGGCCACGTCGAGATCCGCGCCGGTCAAATCGGCGTCGGACGCCACGGCGTCGGTCAGGGTGGCGGAAAAGAGGCCCGCCCGGGTGAGCTTGGTCCGCACCAGTCGGCAGCGCGTCAGGTTGGCGCGCTTGAAATCCACGCCGGTGAAGTCGAGGCCCGAAAGATCCTGGCCGGTGAAGTCGGCGGGGTGCTGTGGCGTGGCGCCGGCGAGGGCGGCGAGCACCTGGTCCCGCGTCACCGGCTGCTGCGCGCGGGCGGGGCCAGGCCGGGCGCCAGCGCCGAGCGCCGTAAGGGCCGCGACCGCCACCGCGCGCGCCGCGACGCTCATGGACCCGTGCGCTGCAGTTCGGAGAGCCGGTGGGGGCGCCCCGGCTTGAGCCAGCCGTCGGACCGCGCCTTCACGTACTGGTACAGCTCGTGGATCGCGGTAGAGTCGAGCAGCACGTTCCAGGCCGGCATCCCCTTCGCCGGCCGGCCGTTCCACGCGACGGCCATGAAGCTGTCGCGCGGGAAGTTGGCGCCCGTGGGACTGAGCGCCCAGCGCAGGTCGGGCGCGGCGGGGTTCACGCCGCCGATCGCGTCCTGGCCATGGCAGCGGTAGCAGTAGACGTGAAACCACTTCCAGCCCTGGTACGCCGAGTCGGAGACGAGCAGGCTGTCGCGCCCCGTGTCCGGCGGGGACGCGACGGCGGCGGCGAGGGGAGTGCGGTGCGGCGCGGCGAGCAGCGCGCCCGCGGCGAGGAAACAGGCGCCCAACGCGCTGGCCCGCACCACAGTGGGGTTCGTCACAACGCGGCCCTCCATAGGGTTGCCGGCGCCAGGGCGCGGGGCGACGCTAGGGGTGCGGCTCGAGCAGCGGGACGCTGTAGTCCCGGAGCACCCCGAGAATGTCGCTGCGGCGCCGGAGGATCACCGAGTCGAGCTGGGCGAGGAGCGCTTTGTCGCGGTGCCGCACGCCCATCGCCATGTCGAAGGCGAACCGCATCCCCGATGCCGCGTCCGAATCCGGCAGCGCGGTGAGCGTGAGCGGCCGGGCGGCGCGCTTGCTCCAGTACCCCGCCAGCGGTCCCCACACGATCGCGACGTCGATCGAGTCTTTCGCCACCGCGTCGACGATGTCTTGGGGGTGATCCGCCTTCGGGTCCGAGTTCAGGAAGTTGCCGAACCCGACGAGGCCCACGATCCCGCGTACCCCCAGGGCCCGCGACGGCGGCGTGTTGGTGTAGTCGTAGCCGATCATGTTCACGCCGATCTTCAAGTGCTTCAAGATCGTGTCGTCCAGCGAGTGGAGCGCGAGCCCGCGGTCGGCGCGGTACACGAAATAATAGGTGGAGCGGAAATAGGGCTTCGTCGTGGCCACCGGGTCGAGGCCCACCGGCGCCTCGATCATCACGTCGCAGAAGCCGCCGAGGATGGAGTTGCGCAACACGCCGCGCCGCGTGGGCCACCAGAAATTCACGACCGTGGCGTTGAGATCCTGTGCGACGACGTGGGCGATCTTGTTCTCGAACCCTTCTTCTTTGTCGTTGGAGAAGGGCAAGTCGTACGGGTCGGCGCACACCCGCAGCTCCGCGGTCGGCCGCGGCGCGCTGCCCATGAGGGCGACCGCCACGGCACCGACGAGCAGCGCCCCGGTGAACTTGACCTGTGTGGTGTGCATGACGCTCCCGGTGATCCAGCGGACGGTGCGCGGATGGTCCCGATACTACACCCGGTGCCGGACCGGGTTCGGTCCGGCACCGGGTGACTGCGCTATGACCTGCGCGACCTTAGGGCAGCGCGAATACCATCAGCGTCCCGCCCGCGTTGCTCATCGCGGTGTAGTCGCTGAACGCGCCGATCGCGCCCAGGGCGGCGGTGGGATCTTCCGGTCCGATCCCCAGCGCCACGCCGGCCCCGGCCCATCCGCCGATCCCTGAGAGGACAGCGACGTACTGCCTGCCGTCCGGCCCGAGGTAGGTCATCGGGTTACCGATGATGCCCGACGGGCACTTGAACCTCCACAGCTCGTTGCCGGTGCCGGCGTCCACGGCCTTGAGCCAGCCTTCCATCGTGCCGTAGAACACGATGCCGCCCTCGGTCGCGAGCGCGCCGCCGTAGGCCGCGAGGTTCTCCTTGACCTCCCACTTCTTGGTCCCCGTCTTCGGGTCCCACGCGACGAAGGCGCCGCGGTTGCCGCCCGGGCCCGGGAACATCCGCACGATCGCCCCGACATAGGGCTGACCCGCCGAGTACTTCACCTCTTGGCCCTCGTAGTCCATGCAGATGTTGTTGGTCGGGACGTAGAAGAGGCCCGTTTGCACCGAGTAGGCGGAGGGCTGCTGATCCTTGAAGCCGATGGCGGCGGGGCAAATCCCCTCGGTGTTCTTCTTCGAGGTGGTCCCGTACTGCGCGTTGCGCACCGGGACGCCCGTCGTCAAGTCGATCTTCGACGCCCAGTTCGGCGTCTGGGCGTAGGGCTGGGCCACGAGCACCTTGCCGTTCGTGCGGTCGAGCACGTACCCGAAGCCGTTGCGGTCGAAGTGCGCCAGCGCCTTCACCGGCTTGCCGCCGATGACCAGGTCGACCAGGACGTTCTCGTTGACGCCGTCATAGTCCCACTCGTCGTGCGGCGTCATTTGGTACGCCCACTTCGCCTCCCCGTTGTCGGGGTTGCGGGCGAAGATCGTCATCGACCACTTGTTCTCACCCGGCCGCTGATCGGGATTCCACGAGCCCGGGTTGCCGGTGCTGTAGTAGAAGGTGTTGAGCTGCGGATCGTAGGAGTACCAACCCCAGGTCGTCCCACCGCCGTGCTGCCACTCGTCGCCGGTCCACGTCGAGACACCCAAGTCCTTGCCGCGCATTGACGGGTAGTTGGGATTGGCGTCCCCGACGATCTTCACGTCGGCATCGGGGCCGGTCGAATACGCCCGCCACACTTCCTTCCCGGTGTTCACATCGTACGCCGTCACCCGGCCGCGCACGCCGAACTCCCCACCCGAGATCCCCGCGATCACGAGGTCCTTGATCACGATCGGGGCGTTCGTCATCGTCGAGCCGGTCTTGTAGTCGGCGTTGGGCACGCGCCACACCTGGGCACCCGTCTTCGCATCGAGGGCGAGCAGGTCACCCGCGAGCAGCTCGATGAACAGCCGGTTCGTGCCCGCATGGTAGGCAAGCCCGCGGTTCACGAGATCGCAGCACGCGATCGGCTTCGCTTCCGGCGGCTGGGGCGGGACGTGCTTCCAGAGCATCGGCGCCCCGGGCTTCGTGAGGTCGAGGGCGAACACCACGTTCGGAAACGCGCTGTGTAAGTACATCACGTTCTTGATGACGAGCGGGTTGCCCTCGTGGCCGTTCAGCACGCCCGTCGAGAACGTCCACGCCGCTTTGAGGTTCTTCACATTGGCCTTGTTGATCTGGGTGAGGTGGCTGTAACGCTGCAGGTCGGGCGTCCGACCCGTCATCGTCCACTCGCCGACACCCTGGCCGACGGCGGGCGCGGTACCGAGCACCAGCAAGCTCGCCCCGAGTCCTCCGGACCACAGTTTGAAGCGTTTCATAGCGGACCTCATGTTGAATTGATGAGGGTAGCGAAAGACACAACCACTGCGTATGCGGCCGTCGGGGCGCCGAGCCATAGAACACTCGGGCGGGCCGCGTTCCCAAAGGGCTAGAGCCATCATGCGACTCGCTCCGTCCGGGACTGCTGCCAGGGACAGTGGTTATATCCCCAGAACGGCGCGATGTCAATCTGGCCGCCGCCGCCCCGTTTTCAGGCTGAAACGGCGCCTGCCCCGCGCCACACCCGCGCGCCCGCGGCGCTGAATCCGCCGGCGTAGGCCACGCCGCCCGGGCCCAGCACCGCCCGGGCGCGCTGGGCGAGCGTCTGGGCCAGGGCGTGATCGCCCACGATACCGTACACGGCGGGTCCCCAGGAGCTCTGCCCTACCCCGACGGCGCCCCAGTCGCGCAGCCGCTCGATCAGCGTGGCCGTTTCGCCCGGCGCGAACACCCCGCCCTGGGCGGGTGCGAACCAGCCGCCGGTGATGTGTTGTACCGCGGTCAGCGCGGCGCCGAACGACGGCAAGTCCGCCTGGGCGAGCGCGGGCAGGAGCTGCATCAGCACGAGGTGCGCCACGTGCTCCACATCGCGCGCCGGAGGGGGCGGGAGCCGGGCGAACGCGGCCGCCTCGTGCTCGCCCGTGAGTCCCGGCTGGCCGCGCGGCACCACGACCACCGCGTGCCACGCCGCCGGTATCGGAAGCCGGGCGAGCAACGGGGCGACGGCGTCGGCGCCGCCACCGCCGGCACGCCCGCCCTCGAGCACGAAGCCGCCGAGCGCGAAGGTCCACGTTCCGACGGCCGAGCGGCCTCCCCGGCCGACCGCCCGGGCCAGCGCCGTCACCTCGGTCGGCAGGCCGTATAACTCGGCGGTGGCCCGTGCGACGGCCAGCGCCAGTTGGGTCCCCGAGCCGAGCCCGGCGTGCGGTGGGATGGCGCGATGCAGGCAGAAATGCACCCGCAGATCGAGCCCGTGGTGCGCCGCGAACCGGCGCGCGAAGGCGAGCGCCCGCTCGGCGTCCGGGCCCTCTGCCTGGAGCGCCGCCGCGGGTCGCGCCTCGAGCAAGAGCGACGGGGTCGGCACCGCGGCGCCGATGCCGCCGAAGCGGCGCCCCAGATCGCCGCGCAGGTCGAGCATGCCGAAATGCAGGCGCGCCGGTGCTTCGACCGAGACGCTCATCGGGCGGCGGAGGCCTGGGGCTGGGGGGCCCGGCGCACGTAGTCGGTGAGCAGCGCCATGGCGGCGCGCTCGCGCGGCCCCGCGGTCTTGTCCACGATCCCGTCGAGCCGGGCGAATTCGGCCCGGATCTGCTCGGGCGGGAGCAGGTGCGTCCGCGTCGCCAGGATCGCGGCCTCGAGCACGGCGTGGCGCGCGCGGTTGAAGCCGAGGAACTCGCGCTTGAATCCGCGGTGCACAACGCCGGTGACGATGCGGGCGCGGGGGGGCGTCGCGTCGAGCGAGCGGACCTCGACCTCCCGCCAGGAGCACGCGGCCTCCAGCACGACGCCCCGCACCACCGTCGCCGCGGTGGCCGGGAATTGCACGCTCGCGATCGCGCCCTGCGCGAACAGCATCACGTCGTCGGTGAGATTGACGACGGCCACCCCGGTGTCGCGCACGTTGCGGAACGTCGTCGTCTCGAGGAACGGCTTGATGACGATCTCCGCCTCGCCCCATTCGACGCCCATCGGGGCGAAGTTGGCGGTCCCGGCAGCGTCGAGCGAGGTGAGGATCGCCTCGATGATCACCAGACGAGCGCCATCGGGGGCGTGTCCCGAGCCGGGTCGGGGCCGGGCGCCCGCCCCCCGTCGGCGCGCTCGGGGAGCGGTGCGGCGCGCGGGGCCGCCCCGTGGAGGAAGCGGTCGAGCAGCACGTAGCCGTATTCCGTGAGCACCGACTAGGGGTGGAACTGGAGCCCGGTGACGGGATGGCGGTCGTGCTCGACCGCCATGATCTCCCCATCCTCGGCGGTGGCGATGACGCGCAGGTCGGCGGGGAGGCCCGCCCGCGCGATGACGAGCGAGTGGTAGCGCGCCGCCTGGAACGGGTTGGGGAGTCCCGCGAACAGGCCGCGCCCGTCGTGGCGGATCGCGGCAGGCTTGCCGTGCACCGGGCGGGCGGCGCGCACGATGCCCGCGCCGTAGGCGGCGCCGATGCACTGGTGGCCGAGGCAGATACCGAGGATCGGGATCGTGGCGCCGAGACGGCGCACCACGTCGGTCGAGATCCCGGCCTCGCCCGGCGAGCCCGGGCCGGGGGAGATGATGATGTGGCTCGGCGCGAGTGCGGCGATGTCGGCCACGGTCGTGGCGTCGTGGCGCGTGACCACCGGGACCTCGCCCAGCTCACGCACGTAGCGGGCCAGGTTGTAGACAAACGAGTCGTAGTTGTCGATCAGGAGGATCATGGGGCTCAGGGAGCGAGGGCGGCGACGAGTCCGCGCGCCTTGACGAGCGTTTCGCGGTACTCCTGCTCCGGATCGGAGTCGGCCACGATGCCGCCGCCGACCTGAAAATACACGTCGCGCCCGAGCACCAGATAGGTGCGGATCACGACGCTCGCGTCAAGCGCGCCGGTGACGCTGACGTAGCCGATCGCCCCGCAGTACACCGCGCGCTGCGTCGGCTCGAGCTCCGCGATGATCTGCATCGCGCGCACCTTCGGGGCTCCGGTGATCGAGCCGCCCGGAAATGCGGCCCGGAGCAGGTCAATGGCGTCGTGCCCGGGCAGGAGCTCGCCCACCACCGTCGAGACGAGGTGGTGCACCGTCGCGTAGTGCTCCAGCGCGAACAGCTCGGGGACGCGGACGGTCCCCGCGCGGCACACGCGCGACAAGTCGTTGCGCAGCAGATCCACGATCATCACGTTTTCGGCGCGGTCCTTGTCGCTTTCCGCCAGGGCGAGCGCGAGCGCCGCGTCGTGCTCCGGCCCCACGCCGCGCGGCCGCGTCCCCTTGATGGGCCGGGTCTCGACGTGGCCGCCGTCGTGCACCCGCAAGAACCGCTCGGGGGACGAGCTCGCGACGACCACGTCGCCGTAGTCGAGAAAGGCGGCGAACGGCGCCGGGTTGCGCTGACGCAGCCGGCGATACAGCTCGAGCGGTGAGCCCGCGAGCGGCGCCTCGAGGCGGTGGGACAGGTTCGCCTGGAAGATGTCGCCCGCGACGATGTAGTCGATGACCCGCGCGACCGCATCGAGATAGCCCCGTCGCGTGACGTTGGAGCGCAGGCCCGGGGCGTCGGGTACGGGGTAGGACGGGGCCGTGGCCCGAGGGGTCGCGCGGCGCGGGATCCCCCGCGCGCCGGACGGCCGCGCCGCCAAGCGCTGCCTGACGGCGCCGAGCCGCGCGGCCGCGCGGGCGCCGCGCGCCGCTCCCGTCGCGGGGAGGCCCGTCGAGGTGACCCAGGCCTGCCCGGTCTGGTGATCCCACGCGATGACCCAGTCGTACAGGCCGAGCAACACGTCCGGGATCGCGAGATCGTCGTGGCGCGGACGCGGGATGCGCTCGAGCAGCCCGCCCCAATCGTACCCGATGTAGCCCGCCGCCCCGCCCTGGAACGGCGGGAGCGCCGCGTTGGGCTCGGCCGCGTGCGGTGCGAGCAGCGCGCGGACCCGCGCCAGCGCGTCTCCCTCCACCCGGATCCAGGTCCCGTCCACCAGCTCTTGAGTCAAGGCCCCCTTAGAGCGCACCGCGGTCACGGGGTCGGCCGCGAGGAACGAGTAGCGCCCCAGGTGCTCCGGGTCCGTGGCGCTGTCCAAGAAGACCAGGAACGGCAGTCCGGCGAACTGCGCGCACGCCTCGAGCGGGTCGGGCGCGGGGACGAGCTCCTCGACGAGGGGTGTCCGATCCATCACGTCGCCCCCCGCCCGCGCCCCCCGCGCCCCCCGCGCCCCCCCCGTCCGCCCGCGTTGCGGCGGTCGGGGCGCGCCCGGGTCCGCCGGGAGCGCTGGGTGAGGCGCACGTGGTGGGGCCCACGCTCGTCGGGGGGCGTGAGATAGCCCCAGTGGAGCGCGCCCTCCTGGCGGTAGGTCTTGCCGAGGGTGACGGCGAGCTGGGCCTTGGCGAGTTCGCGGCCGAGGTAAAAGGCGTGCGTCGCCTCATCCACGCCGAGGCGGGAGAAGATCTCCTGAATGTCCGTGCCCCGCACGAAAATCTCGCGATTGAACACGGTGATCGTGTCGCGGTCGGTGAAGATGCGAAAGTTGGGGTCGGTGACGGCGCGCTGCAGCTCGCGCAGCTCCGCTTCGCTGTAGGCGAGGATCGCCGGATCCTTGAGGGTGACGAGCCGGTCGTCCACGCCCTTGGGGAGCGTCTTCTCGCGGACCGCGTAGTACATGAGGCGCCGCGCGATGTCGATTTCGCGTACCGCGCCGCGGGCCCAGGGGATCACCTCCGTCGTGAGCACGGCCCGCACCCCCACTTCCTGGCACGCGGCGATGAGGAGGGCGTTGACGCCGGTCGAGTCCGCGGCGGTGAGCTCGGTGATGTTGCCGATGCCCATGAAGAGCGGCGCGTTGGGGTAGCGGCGGTGCACCTCGGCGAAGCGCTCGAGCGAGCGCAGGAAGCCGAACCCGATCGGCTCGATGATCGGGTCGATGAGGTAGGTCACGCCCCAGCGCTCCAGCCGGGTGATGCTCGGTTCGAGTGTCTCGATCCCCTGGCCGAAGTCCGGAATGACGACGACCCGGGTGCTGGTGCGGGCGAAGTCCTGCGCCACGTCCAGGTTCGCGCCGTTCACCGACAGCACGAGTTCCGCCCCGGCGGCGACCGCCGTGCGGATCTCGGCGGGGTCGACCGAGTCGACGCTCACCCGCGTTCCCGCGGCCACGAGTTCGCGCACCACGTCGCCGAGCGCGGGGAACTCGCGCCCCGGCGTGCAGCCGATGTCGACGACGTCGGCGCCGCTGGCGCGGTAATGCGCGGCCTCGCGCGCCAGGGCATCGCGCGCCAGCCGCGGCGCGTTGTTCACCTCGGCGACGATCTCGATGTCGTAGCCACCATAGTCCCGCGCGAGAGCCGCGCGGCCGAAATACTCGGGAATCTGTCGAAGGTCCTTCGGGCCCTTCTCCACCTCCACGCCGGTCGTCGCCGCGATGACCGCGGGGTCCCCCTCGCACAGCCCGGGGATCAGGATGAGGTCGGTGCCGGTCGGCACCTCGAGCAGGCGCGCGATCCACGGGGTGGTCATCAGGGCGGCGACCGTGATCTTCAGGACCGCCACCTCCCAGGCGAAGCTCGGGGCCATGGTGGCCAGGGTGCGACGCAGCGCCGGCTCCGCCAGCTTGCCGGTGACGAACAGGACGCGCCCGGGCATGCGTGCCGTGGGGCGCGTCGTCACCGCGGGTCGCCCGACCGCACGAACTTGTTCGGCGTCCCCTCGAGCGCGCCGCCGGTTGGGCGCCACAGGACGGTCTCTTCGAGCTTGCGCGCCAGCTCGAAGTCCTTGTCGGTGATGCCGCGCGCCGCATGGTTCTGGAGCTTCACGATCACGCGCCCCCAGGTCACGGCCAGGTCGGGATGGTGGTAGGCCGCCTCGGCGACATAGCCGATCGCGTTCACCAGCATCAAGGTGATCGGCCAGCCGTCCGTCTTGTACGTGCGTCGGATCCAGCCGTCCTCGTACCACCAACCGGGAAGGTCCTTGAGCTTCTGCTCAATCTCGCTGTCGCTGTAGGTCGGCTCTTTCGCTGCCATGGGATCTCCCTTCGGGCTACATCACGCCCCCGCCGTTGATCATCAACATCTGTCCGGTTACGTACGCTGCCGCGTCGGACGCGAGGTACACCGCTGCGGCCGCGATTTCCTCGGGTGTGCCCCACCGCCCCAGGGGGATCGTCGCGGTAATGCGTTGTTTCGTGGCCGGATCCAGGGCGCTGCCATACGCGGTCTCGATCCAGCCCGGCCCGAGCACATTCACGCGGATGAGCGGCGCGACCGAGCGGGCGAGCGCGCGACTGAAGCTGTACACCCCGCCCTTGGCGGCGCAGAAGAGCTGCGCGTACTCGCTCTTCATCCCGCCCGACACCACGTGGTCCCACGCCATGTTGAGGATCACGCCGCCGCGGGGCTGCCGTTGCATCACCTCGACCGCAGCCCAGGAAGCGAGCATGGTGCCCCGCAGGTCGACGGCGAGCAGGAGATCGAGCTTTTCGAGACGGGAGCGTTGGGCCATGGCGCCCGTCAACACGTCCGCCCCGGCGTTGTTGATCCACACGTCGACCGAGCCCAGGGCCGCCGTCGCGTCTGCCGCGAGGCGCCCCACGTCGGCGGGCTGGGCCACGTCGGCCCGGAGGGTGGCGGTGCGGCGACCGAGCGCGCCAATTGCGGCGGCCACCGCGTCGGCCTCGCGTTGACCGGTGTGGTAGGTGAGGGCGACGTCGGCGCCCTCGGTGGCACAGGCGAGCGCGATCGCGCGCCCGATGCCACGCGAGGCGCCCGTCACCAGCACCGTCTTGCCGGCGAGAATCGCGCCGTCCAGGGGTTGTTTTGACATCACGTCTCCGGGAGCCTAACCTACCGGCGGTTTTGGGACTGCCACAAGGGACGGCCGCCGATGCAACTGCTGGTGAGCGTCGCCGACGGGGGCGAGGCGCGCGCTGCGCTCCGGGGCGGCGCGGACGTGATTGACGCGAAGGATCCCCGCCGCGGCGCGCTGGGGCAGGTGGGGCCGGCCGCGCTCGCCGCGATTCGCAACGCGGTACCCCGCCCCCACCCCTTGAGCGCGGCGCTGGGCGACGCGCGCCAGGAGCGCGCCATCGCGTCGGCGGCCCACCGCGTCGCGCGGCACGGTGTGGCGTTCCTGAAGGTGGGGTTCGCCGGCGTGGCCGTGGTCGCCCGGGCGCGCCGCCTCGCGGCGGCGACCCGCGCGGGGGCGGGGGAGCGGGCGGCACTCGTGCTGGTCGCCTACGCGGACTGGCGGCGCGCGGGGAGCCTCGCGCCCGAGCGCGTCCTCGCGCTCGCGGCCGGCGCGGGCGCGCGCGGTGTGCTGCTCGACACGGCGTTCAAGGAGGCCCCCCTCTTCGCGCTGGCGTCCCCCGAGGTCGTGGGGGCCTGGGTCGCGGCCGTCCATGCGGCCGGACTGTTCGCGGCCCTCGCGGGGAGCCTCGGTGGAGCCGACCTCGCGACCGCGCGGGCGCTCGGGGCCGATCTCGTCGGGGTGCGCGGCGCCGCGTGCGTCGGGGGACGCACGGGCCGGGTATCGCCCGTCCGCGTGGCGGCGTTACGAGCCCTCGCTGGCGCGATCTTCCCGGACCGCGCCGCCGCCCTCGGCGAGCGCGATCTCGAGGTGCCCGAGATCATCGGCGGTAACGACGAGGTGCTCCACGCCGGGCGGCAGCGTCCGGAGGAACGCCGGATCGACGAGCGCGCTCTCTTTGCCGGCGGCGGGCTTGATCAGCACGATGCGCCGCGCGCCGAGCGCGCCGGCGACCCAGGCGGCGATGCTGTCGCTCGTGATGTCCCACCCATGGGGGAGCGGATCCGCCGCCTTGAGCCAGCGATAGGGTGCCAGGACGGGTAGCGCCCCGGCGGCGAGGGCCGGACCGATCTCCTCGGGCTGTTCGACCAGCACCGCGCCCGGCGCGCGGGCCGCGAGCGCATGCGCATATTGATCCATGCCGAGCACCGCCATCCAATGCGCCGCGTCCTCCCCGATCTTCACGCGGCGGAACATCTGGCGCACCGCATCGGCGAACGGGCCGCCGCCCGGGACGACGACGAGCCGTCGCCCCGGGCGGAAGGCGGTGAGCGCTTCGATGACGAGATCGAAGGCGCCGGCCTTGCCCAGCAGGCCGCCGCCCACCTTCACCACCGTATGCACGCCTCGAGTCAGGAAGGTCATGGACAGAGCGCCGGCGCATCACGCTCGCTCGCGAGCAGCAGGGCAACGGCCGCCGCGGGGGCGTGACGCGCCGCGGGACCGAGGACGGCGCGCAGATGGCTGACCTCGAGTCCCGCGCGGCGCGCGGCCTCGGCGCCGAGGAACTCCCCGAGCCCCGTCACCATGGCGCGGTCGAGTGCGGGATGGCGCGCGCGCACGTGCTCGAGCGCGCGCCGGATGCGGGTGACCTGCGCGTCCCACAGCGCGTCGGCGATCGCCGTGATGGCGGGCGCGTCGAGCATCTCCCGGTCGGCGCACACGAGACGCGCGAGCCGCTCACCGGCAAACTCCCGCGTCGCGGGGCGGCCGTCGGGAGTGGGGAGCGTGTAGTCGGCCGGGTCGAGCTGGCCGCGCCACACATAGGCGTCGCCGGCGAGCGCAAACCGCTCCGCGGAGAGGCCGGTGAGCCGCCCCCGCACGGGGACGCTCGCCGCGATCGCCTCGGCGGGGGTGCGGAGCGCGCCGCTGTAGACGAGCTCGCCCTCCGCCAGCCGGTCGAGATCGGTGCGACCGGCCGCCGCGGGGGTGCCGCCCACGATCGGGATGATATCCGTCGTGGTCGAGCCGGTGTCGATCAGGACGCAGTCGGGGACAGTCCGGCCCACCCACCAGGCGGCGGCCGCCCAGTTCGCGGCGGCGACGGCCAGCCAGTCGCGCCGGGCGGCCGCCGGGCTGCGCCACCGGCCGTCGCTGGCCCAAACGTGCACCGCGGCGCCGGGGAACGCCGCCATCACCGCCGCCAGCACGAAGCCGACCCCGTCGCGCTTGGTCCGGAACAGCTGCGACAGCTCCGCCGTCATCGTCACCGCGTGCGGCTCGTCGGGCGCGGCGGCGAGCTCGCGCGCCAAGCGGGCGAGCAGCGGCGCCAGGGCGGCGGGATCGCGCTGGATCTCGTAGGGCTGCGCGCGCACCGCCACTACCTGGGTCCCCGCGACCCGCGCGGCCTTGGTGTGGACGCCGCCGATGTCCCAACCGAGCACGCCGCTCATCCGTTGCGGCGAGGGGCGGGGCGGCCGTGCGCGTGATTCCGGTGCTCGACCTGATGGCGGGGCAGGCGGTCCACGCGCGGCGCGGCCGGCGCACCGCCTACCGGCCCATACGGTCGGTGCTCGTGCCGGCGGACCGGGCGGGCGACCCGCTGGGGCTGGCCCGCGCGTTCCGCG
Source organism: Gemmatimonadales bacterium (assembly GCA_036270795.1). GTDB lineage: Bacteria > Gemmatimonadota > Gemmatimonadetes > Gemmatimonadales > GWC2-71-9 > AG41. The sequence continues at coordinate 18,610 of DATBBW010000051.1, forward strand.
AGACCCTGGGTGTGGATGAGTGGTACGTGGCCGACCTGGACGCCCTCACCGGCGCGGCGCCGCAGCGCGGGCTCGTGCGTGCGCTCGCCGGCCTCGGGGGTCGGCTCTTGGTGGATGCCGCGGCGGCGACACCGGACCGGGCGCAGGACACTTTGGCGGACGGCGCCGCGCGCGTGGTCGTTGGCCTCGAGACCCTGCCATCCTTCGCGGCCCTGCGCCGCATCGCCGACACCATCGGTCGCGCCCGCCTCGTCTTCAGCCTCGACCTGCGGGCCGGCCGTCCGGTGCTGCGCCCGGGCACGCGGCATCACGGCACGCCGCTCGCGCTGGCGCGCGCGGCCGTGGACGCCGGGGCAGCGGCGCTGCTGGTGCTCGACCTGGCGCGCGTCGGGCGGCGATGCGGCGTGAACCTCGAGCTCGTGGGGGCGGTGCGGCGCGCCCACGCCGACGTCGAGCTGCTGGCAGGCGGTGGCATTCGATCGGTCGGGGATTTGGAGCGCCTCGCCGCGGCCGGGTGCGACGGGGCGCTCGTGGCGACGGCGCTGCACGAGGGTGGGCTGACGCGGGCGCACCTCGAGGGGGTGCGGCACTAGGCACCGCCGCGGCGCGGCGGTCACGCGAGTAACTCGCGGTAGGTGGCGGACTGGCCGAAACTCTCCTCGACTTCGACTTCGACGGCCCGCAGCGCGACGGCCCCGGGCGTCTTGACCTCCCGACACAGGCGCCCCGCCAGATACTGCGCCAGCATCTCCACGGTGGTATTCGGCACGGGGAGCAGGGCGCAGTCGCTCGCGGGGAACACGTAACGCGGTCGTCCGGCGACGGCGACCGTCACCGAGTCGCCCACCGTCCGGACGTCGATCTTGGGGTTCTGGAGCGGCAGCAGCACTTTGTGATCGATCTCGTCGGTCAGCCGCTTCACGATCTGCTTCAGCGCTCCGAAGTCGAACACGTAATGGGCCTCGGGGTCGAGCCCGCCCTCCACGACGACCCGCGTCCGGTAGTTGTGCCCGTGCAGGGTCTCGCAGCGGTGCCCCGGGAAGGTGATGAAGTGAGCGGCGGCGAAGACGAAGTTGTCCTTCGTCACCGCCACGCGGAACTGCTTAGCGTCGCCCATCGCCGGTCGCTCTCCCCGCGGGCCACTCGCCTTCCAGCAGCGCGACGTAGATGGCCGCGCCGGTGAGATCGGCAGTCGTCCCGGGATTGCTGGTGTTGCGCTCGTCGCGCAGCTCGCGGTCGAGCGCGGCGATCGCCTCGCGTCCCGCCGACTGGCGCACCCCGCCGGCGTCGAGCACGGCCCGCGCCCGCCGCGCCACCGTGGTCGCGGCGTCGGGACCGCGTTTGCGCGCTATGTGGCTATCGGGGACGGTCGCGAGCAACATGAGAAAGGTCTCGAGGATCGCATCGCGCCAGGACAGCCCGCTGGCGCGCGCGCGCACGAGCGTGGGGGCTCCCAGCTCAAACGTGGTCCGGAACCCGGTCGCGTATTCGCGCGCGACGGCGTCCCGGTCCGCGGCGAGAGCCATGACCTCGCGCAGCGGGCGCGTCGGGTCGGCCGCCACGTCTTCGGCGGGGGCCTGCCCCAGGCCCCCTGGGGCGGCGAGGCGAATCGCGGCGTAGACGTCGCGCGCGTCCGCCAGCGTCGTCTCGGCGAGCGTGGCGGCGAGCTTGGCGGCAAGGGACGCGGCGCCGGACCGCAGCGCCGCCCCGGCGAGCGGCGCGAGCAGCAGCACGAGGCCGAGATTGGTGTTGGCGGGCGCCCAGCGGGCGGTCGCCTCAACCGCGGCGCGGATCGTGGCCCCGAGCGGCCGTTCGCCCGCCTGGGCCAGGGCGGGGCCGATCGCGGCTGCGCTCGCGAGGAAATCCTCGTAGCTCGCGTCGTGGAAGCGCGCGACGGGCGAGACGTTGCCGGGCTTCGGGGCGCTCGCTTCGAGCAGACAGGCGAGCTGGGCGGCGACGGCGACGTCGACCCCGCGCGGCACCCGCGTCACCGGAGGGCCAGCCGTCCGAGGAGGTGTTCGACGATCGCCGCGGCGACGTCGGTGGAGGTTGCTGCTTGCAGGCCGCGCCATCCCGGGATTCCGTTCACCTCGACCACGTAGACCGCGCCATCGCGCGCCGGCAGCAGATCCACGCCCGCGTACTCGGCCCCGACGGCGCGGGCGGCGGCGAGCGCCAGCTGCGCCCGCTCCGGCTCGAGGCTGACGGTCCGGGCCTCGCCGCCGCGGGCGAGGTTCGTTTTCCAGCCGGCCGCGCGGCGCTCGATCGCGCCGACCACGCGGTCGCCGACCACGAAGACGCGCAGGTCCGCACCGGCGTGGTCGATCGCGCGCTGCACATAATATACGCCCCGGATCGTCTCCAGCGTGCGGAACACCCGGAATGCCATCTCCTCGGTCGACACCCGCACCATGCCCAGCCCCATCGAGCCGAACAGCGGCTTGACGATGACGTCGCCCAGCGCGCGGAACGCTGCCATCGCCTCGTCAGGACGCTCGCACACCACCGTTTCGGGTACCCGCAGGCCCGCTTGCTCGAGCAGCGCCGTGGTCCAGAGCTTGTCGACCGTGCGCTCGATGGCGCCCGGCGGGTTGAGCACCGGGATGCCGCGCTCCTCGAGCGCGTGCAACGCGTCTACGCGGAAGATGATCTGCTCGAGCGAGCCCGCGGGAATGATGCGCGCCAGCACCGCCGCGACGCCCTCGAATGACTCGCCCGCCGCGGCGAAGCCCGGGCGCGCGCCGCCCAGCCGCGCCACGAGCGTTTCGTACGGGAGCACCGCGCCCGTATGCCCCCGTTCGGCCAAGGCCCGACACAGCTGGTCGGTGTGCCAGCCCTGCCGGGCCGCGAGGATGGCGACGTGCACCGCGGGTCAGTTCGTCTTCGTCCCGATCAACACCGTCACGCCCCCGGTGGCAAAGTTCGCGAGGTCGGCCGCCACGGCCTTGAATCCCGCCGTGGCGATCCCCTTGTCCAGGGCCTCCTTGGAGGCGAAGCGCAGGTCGGCCTCCCGATAGAACGTCGCGGGTTTGCCATCGAGGGTGGACGCGAATTTCACGAGCTCGACGCGCGTCACCCCGATTTCTTGCGCGTGGGACGCGAACAGGGGCACGTGCGTTGCGGCGTAGTACTTCTCGAATGCGGCCGGGTCCTTCGGCGGGTGGTACAGCAGGATGACCGCCCACGTAACTGCCGGGGGCGCGGCTGGCGGTTGGGAGGCGGGCGGGGCGCACCCTGCCGCCAGAACGAGTGCGGCGAGACCGACGCTGCGGGAGGAACGCTGCATGGCGAGCTCCTGAAAGAAGAGGGTGATCTGTGCCAGTGGCCGGTCAACCGTCGAGCAACGAGGCGCGCAGGACGTCGGGGTTCACGCGTCCGGCGTGATACGTCTTGCCGCTGCGCACGCTCGTCAGCCACACCTCGGCGGGACTGAACAGCAGCGGGTCGATCTTATAGAAGTCCCCGCCGTACCGCTGGAACACGTCGGCGAACGGCGTGCCGTAGTCCTTCGACGCCGACGCGGGGATCTGGGGCACGAGCCGGGCGAGCTCGGCGTCGTCCGCGCTCACGGTGTAGCGCGCCTGCCCGCCGTACAGGATGCAGTCGTTGGTGCGGCCGATGGCGCGGAGGTCGTTCTCCGCGACCGGTGCGAGCGGCGCCGTGCCGATGCCGCTGACGACCTGCGTCACGTCGAACCCCAGGGTGTCCATCTTGTGGAGCCCGGTCTCGAGGATGCGGGCGGCGATTTGAACGCTGCCCGCGAGGCTCGCCGTGGGCGCCGCCGCGAACGTGAGCGCGGCGGGCGCGAGGCCCGCCTTCTGGCCGACCCACGCGGCGACCTCGTCGGTCGGGGCGCGTCGGGTCTCGAGGACCAAGACGCCGCGCCGCGCCCGCTCGGCGTAGCCCAGCTTCGCGAACAGGTCGCGTTCCACGCGGGCGTGGGCGCGCAACGGCCCGGAGCCCATCGCGAAATACTTGCCCACCTGGATCGCCCAGCCGGCGTACTGCGCGGCCATGCAGCTCACAGCGGGATGATCGGTCCACACGCGGACGCCCGGCCAGGCGTCGTCGCCGATCACGACGGGCACGCAGGTGATGTCCCCGAGCCCCCCCATACACAGTTCGGCCAGGGCGACCCCAGCCCCGTACCCGCCCGGCGCCTCGATGCCGGCGTCGATGACGCGGGCACCTCCCGCGAGGGTGCGCACGGCGACCCGGAGCGCATCCGCCTGCGCCGCCACGCGGTCGGCGATCAGCCAGGCCCGCTCGTTCAGGTCCAGGGCCGCGCCGCTCACTCCGCGACCCATTCGAGGATCTCCCCCTTCCCTAGCTCCGCGAGGTCGCCCGCGTAGCGGGCGTAGCGGCCCATGACGTGGCGGTCGGCGATCGCGAGACCGTAGCGCTGCCGCAGGTAGCGCAATAGCACGAGCAGGTGCGGCGGCCGGTAGGTGCAGGCGTAGCGAAACGTCGCGGGACGCGCGACGCTCCCAAGCGCCACGATCGAGCCGCGCTTCAAGAACCGCCCCGCGCCGGCCGCCGCGCGTCCCCCCACGACGGCCGTCCCGGCGATCATCCCGCGCCCCACGCCCGGTCCCGCGTCCCCCATGACCACCACGAGGCCGCGACGCATCCCGGCCCCGGCGAGCGCGCCGGCACTGCCGCGAATCACGATTTCCCCGCCCGTCATGCCGCGGTCGGCTCCCGGGCGGGCGCCGCCCGCGTTGTCGCCGGCGCTGCCGCCTACGTCGATGCTCCCTCCCGCCATCGCGAGCCCCAGGTCCCGGCCTACCGGGCCCGCGACGACGAGCTCACCGCCCGCCATCGCGGTGCCGATCCCTTCCACCCGTCCGAGATCCCCCTCGATCCGCAGCGCGGCCGTGCGTTCGCCCCGCACCTGGAAGAAGTCCCCGAGCTCGGCGGGGCGTCCGCCGTGCAGCACCGGCAGTGCGGCGATCTCCGTGGCGCTGAGCGTGGCGAAGCGGTCGGGGGCGACGGCGTCCGCCACCAGGGTGTGCGCCGGGGGCGACGTAAGGGTGAGCCGCACGGCGTCGCTCATGCCAGGATGGTCCGCAGGGGAAAGTGATGCGGCCCGAGCTTGCCGCCGTAATTCCCCGCCGTGATGGCGCGCACGCCGGGGCGGCACGCCGCGGGGATACCCCGGCGCATCGCGGCGGCGATCGCGGGTGCGTCGGTGCCGTCGAGTACGATCTCGAGCACGCTGTTCACGCCCTCGGGCAGCTGGGACGGCGTGATCGGCCGGAGCGTGGGGCTGAACGCGTCGTTGGTCGTGGCGATCATCTTCCTGTAACGCTGCGAGCCGACTTTGCTCCCGCTCCGTACCACGCCGCCTGGGAAGGGGAGGATCACCCCGGGGAGGTTGCCCATCGCCGCCACCGCGGCCTCGGCGGCGGCGAGTGCGGCGTCGGCCTCCTCGGCGAGGATCAGGAAGTTCCCGCCCCCCACTCCCTTCTGCATGCCGAACGTCTCCTCGATCAGGAACTCCCCCGCCATCACCGGCACGCGCCAATAGCGCTTGCCGCCGATCACCTTGCTCGCCTGGAACCCGTCGCCGAACACGCGCAGTGCCTTGCCCACCGGGAGCCGG
>DATBBW010000052.1:0-12112 GCA_036270795.1 Gemmatimonadales bacterium
CCAGCGCATCGACCTCGAGTCCCGAGTCCTCTGCCAGCGTTGCCATCCCGCCGCGCTTCGCGAAGTAGCGCGCCTTCGCGACCGCGTTTTCCGCGTAGCTGGTGCCGCGCTCGAGATCGCCCTCTTCGGGCAGGTGCTCGAGGAACTGTTCGGCGGGAAAGAGGAGCTGGAACGGCAGGCCGGTGAACAGCTCGCGCAACTCGCGCGCCTTGCCCTCGTTGCGGGTGGCGACGAGCAGCTTCATGCGCCCCGCAGGCGCGCGATGAGCTCCGTGGTCGAGTGCCCAGAGACGAGCGGCACCCGCACGACGCGTCCGCCCCAGCCTTCGACTTGGGCAGCACCGACGATCGCGTCGCGGGCGTAGTCGGCGCCCTTCACCAGCACGTCGGGCCGGAGTCGTTCGATCACGGCGAGGGGTGTTGTCTCGTCGAACAGCACGACGCAGTCGACGCAGCCGAGCGCCGCGACCAGCCGGGCGCGCTCCGCTTCCGCTACGAGCGGCCGATCGCTCGCTTTAGCCAGCTGCCGCGCCGACCGGTCGCTGTTCAGCGCCACGAGCAGGGCGTCCCCCTCCCCGCGGGCCGCCTCGAGCAGCGTTACGTGGCCCACGTGGAGCAAGTCGAAGACGCCGTTCGTGAACACGACACGGCCGCGCTGCCCGCGACGCCAGGCGACGGCCTCCTCCAGCGAGCGGACTTTCGCCGCGCTGTTCACGCCGCCCGCTGCTCGCGGGGCGGCACTAGAGCGGCTGCGTCGACTTGGGATGGAAGGCGAACGTATGGTGGAACAGCGGCAGGTCGACGGTTTCGCTGTACGCGGTTTCGATGATGATCTCGCGCTGCTGGGCGCGACGGATGATCCGGATCTGCTGGGCCTCGTCGGGCAGTCCGATGTCCTGCGCCGTCGCCTGGACGCGGTGCCGGATGGTAGCATCGTCGATGGCGGAGGCGAGCCGCGCCTGACTGTCCATCTCGTCGATGAGGCGGTAGTAGCGGAAGAACACCTCGCCGATATTGACGCCGTAGTACAGCGCACCCACGAAGATGAGGAGCGAGAACAGGCAGCCCAGGGAACTCGCGCCGCGGCGGCCGTGCCGGGCCCGCGACGATGTCACCACTGGGACTGGGCTCCGTCCACCAGGTCGCTCACGAGCTTGCGCAGCGCGATCTTGCGGCCGTCGGCTTCCTGAGGCGGTTGGTACTCCCCTACCTCAGTGAGCCCCTGTCGCTGCCACAGTGTCTTGCCCTCGCGCTGGTCGAAGATCTCGACGTCGACCGTGATCTGGACCTGGCGGCGGGTGACATCGGTGCGGCCCTGCCCCGGCTGGAACGAGATCGGCGTGTCGGGATCGTAGCGCACCACTTTCCCGCGCACGACGGCGTCCGCGGTGGTCTCGCCCGCTGGGCGCAGTCCCAAGCGGCCCTGGAACGCCTGGAGGACGGCGTCGTTCACTTCCTTGGTGAGCGACGGCTCCGGCGTCTGGTTGTCGAACGGCAGGATCGCGACGGTCTTGATGTTGGGCAGGCCGCCGCCCGCGAACCCGTAGAGGCAGCCCGCGAGTGCGAGAGTCAGCGTGCTAGCGGCGAGCGCGCCAGATCGCGGGATCGAACACCGCTGCCGTGTCCACCGCCACGACCGTAAGCTCAAAGCGGGCTCGGCCCTCCGGGAAATCGATGCGGGCACTGGCCGGCATCGCGTGAACGTCGAACTCGGTGCGGCTACGCGCTTGGACGCGGCCCTGGCGCCGCCACTCCGCCTCGAGCACGCGGGGACTCGTGGTCGCCCGGTAGTCGAGCGTGTCCTCGCCCTCGACGAACCGCCACCACTGCACCGCGCTGGCACGACCCGCGGGGTCCCCCGCGCCCCCGGCGGCCCCGGCGGCCCGCGGCTCGCGGAACACGACCGCATGGAGCGCCGGCCGTCGCACGATCCCGAGTCCCGCCCAGAGCATTCGCACCGCCGGCACGAGCGAACGGAAATTCTTCTCGGGGTCCGCCCACATCGTCGAATCCCCCGCGATGGCCGCGGCGCCGACGCCCAGTCCCAGCGGTCCCACGTAATCGAACCGCAGCGAGTCGGGCGGCGCGATGCGCGCCTGGCCGCGCCCGCCCCAGCGGTGCTGGTCGTCCTGGTACTTCCACCGGAACCGAATCGCACTCCGGTGGGTGGGGGCGGTCGCCGCACACCACGCCACCGCGCTGTCTCGGTCCCCCGGCACGAGGGGCATCGGAATCAGCGGCGCCGGCCGGCCCGGGCACGCCGCCAATAAGGCACCGGCGCCAATGTAGAAGAGGGCTCTCCCTCGGTCAAGCACAAAGCGTTGCCGTTTCAATAGTTGAATCCGAAGAAGAAGTCGACGAAGCGGGTGCCTTGCGCTTCGGCGGGCAGCGAGTAGGCAGTGAGATCGCCCGAGTGGAACCGGTAGCCAAGATCGAGGCGCAACACGAGGGGTGGCCCGATCGGCATACGCAGTCCGAGGCCCGCGCTCCCGAGCGTGCCGCGGTCGCTGGCGGACAGGGTCCACGCCTTGCCCAAGTCGACGAACAGCGCCCCCTGGACGCCCGGGAAGCGGGCCTCGCCGAAGGGGAAGCCGATCGAGAGGAAGTCGGTGATCGGGAAGCGCCACTCGGAATTCCACAGCCACGCGCGCGTGCCAGCGACGAACCCGTACCGCGGGTAGCCGCGGAGCGCCCACGACCCCCCGATGTTGAGCGGCCGCGCGCGGGCGCCGCCCGCGTAGTAGCCCAACAGGCGCACCGCGACCGCGCCGCGGAGCGACGTCCGGAAGTACTGGCGGTAGTCGCCCGTCACGAGCCAGGAATCGAAGCGCCCGTGGCTCAGGTCGTTCACGAGACCACCGGTGAGATTCATGCGCACGCCGTCGATCGGCCCGGTGGCGAGCCAGAGCGTGTTGTCCTCGACATAGCTCAAGTAGCTCGAGGCGAGCCAGCCCACGCGATGCAGATCGGTGGGGTCGCCGCTCAACAAGAGGTTTGGCTGGGTCAGGTCGAGGCGGTCCGAGTGCTCCACGCTGTACGACGCCTCGACGCGCCGGAAGCGCGACAGCGGGTAGCGCAACTGCGCGAATGCCCCCGCCGAGGTCTCGTCGTAGATCGTGGCGAAGTCGCTTTCGTAAAACGTGCCGCGCAGCCGAAACGCGCCCACGCCCCAGTTGATGCGGTGCGCCTGGTTCAGGTAGAAGGCGGTGCCGTTGATGTTGCCGACGAGATTGCCGACGCCGTTCCCCTGGAACGACGACAGCGTACCGAACACCTGGTGATCGCCGAGCAGGTCGCTGAACACGAAGATCGCGCCCTGAGCGGACCCGATCCCGGGCGCGAACACGGCGTCACCGGCCAGGAAGTCGAACGTGAACTTCCGCTCGTAGGGCGCGGCCTCGGCGCGCGCGTACTGCGGATTGCCCAGCTCCTGCCAGGTCCACTCGGGTGGGGCGCGGTCCGGCGCCAGCGCCACGGGCCGCGCCGCGCTATCGGGCAGCGGCTGTTGCAGGTAGATGTTGAAGCTCAGGTCCGCGAACCCGCCGAACACGAGCCCGCGCTCGGCATCGACCCAGGCCGGGTCGAAGGCCCCGTTTAGCGTGTTGGTCTCGCGGCGCCCGGCACCGGTCGAGTCGATAGCATAGATCTGGAAGGTGCCGTCGCGGTCCGACGTGAACAGGATCCGTCCGTCAGGCGCCCAGCGCGGCTGATCGTCGTGCCAGTCGCCGTAGGTGAGGTAGCGGATCGTGCCGCTCGCGAGGTCGAGCTTGAAGAGGTTGCGGGCCCCTCGGGCGCCGAACGGCGTGCGGTCCGACGAGAACACGACGGTGTGGCCGTCGGGGCTCACGGTCGGGTCGAGGTCCTGATAGCGGTCCGACGTGAGCCGCTCCACGCGCGCGTCCGGGAGCCACAGCCGGTACAGATCGGAGTAGCCAGAGACGGCGAGCCCCGAGAACACCACGCTCCGCCCGTCCGGCGCCCAAGCGGGAGAGAGGATCGACACGAGGTCCGGGAACTGGTAGCGGCCGACGACGCGGCGCTTGGCGAGACTCCAGAAGAAGAGCGCATCGCGGTCTTCGTACCGGCTCGAGAACACCACGGTGCCGCTGGGCGACACGTCCAGCCGCGACTCGAACAGGTGGAACGACTCGAACTCGGCGCTCCGCTCCCCCTTCACCACGGCGCGCGGCCCACTGCGTGAGAGCGGTTGGGCGTAGATGTTCGTGTAGCCCGTGGAGGGCGAGAAGTACAAGACGCCGCGCGCGCTGTCGGGCGCGCCCGGAGGGCCGTACACGGTCGGCTTGATCGCGAGCCGGGTGAGGACCCGGGCGCTCAGCGCAAGGGGCTCGGCGCCCGTCACCGCTGGGTAGTAGCGCTGCCGCATCCAGTGCTGCCATTCGTCCGACAAGAGCTCGAGCGGCTTGCCGTACACGCCCTGCACTTCGTCCTCAAACGTGGGGTACTTCCAGTCGTCCCGGTACAACTCGCCGATGCGCCACTCGCCGTAGGTCGCGGCGAGGTAGTGGTGGATCGCGCGGCCCAACGGATAGATGATGCCGCCGCCGGCGTTCGCGAGGTCCCGCAGGGTGGGCAGCCGGCCCGACACGGTAAGGTCGCGCAGGATCATCTCGTCGCGGGTGTCGGCGTCGGACGAGAAGTACTCCGCCAGGCCTTCGGTCCACCACAGCGGGTATTCCAGATGGCGCATGCGGGGATACTGGGTGGCGACCGCGGCGCCGAGACTCAGCTGGAACACGTGGACCAGCTCGTGGCGCAGCGTGTGGCGGAACTCGGCGTAGCTCCCGGTGAACGGGAGGGCGACGCGCCGTTTCAGGAACTCGGTGACGCCGAGCAGCCCTTCGGGGGGCACGAACGGCAGGACATTGGTCTGCTCGAAGTCCGAGTGCGAGGCGTAGATGATGAGCGGGATGCGGCGGGCCGGATGATGATTGAAGCGCCGCTCCAGCACATCATAGCTCTCCTCGGCCCAGGCGAGCGCGACGCGAGCGAGTTCTTGTTCCTCGGGATAGTGGTACAGGTCAACGTGGGTGCCGCGCAGCACGTGCCAATCGAACGCGCGGTACTGGATTTTGTTCTGGCCAAAGTAGCCGAGTTGGGCCGGCGCCGTTGCGGGGAGCGCCGCCGCCACGAGGATCGCGCCCCACCCCGCCCGCCGCATCAGCGATGAATGCTCCGGATCCGGTCGCCCTGGGCGATCGCGCCGAGTGCGTCGAATCCCGAGATGACCCGCCCGAACACGGCATACGCGCCGTCGAGGTGGGGCTGGGCTGAGAGGGTAATGAAGAACTGGCTGCCACCCGTGTCGGGCCCCGAGAGGGCCATCCCCATCGTCCCAGTCTCATAGCGCGTGGGATTCAGCTCGTCCCGCAGCACGAAGCCGGGCCCGCCCCACCCGTCGCCCCGGGGGTCGCCGTCTTGCACCACGAAGTTCGGGACCACGCGGTGCCAGCGCGCGCCGTCGAAATACCGCCGGTCGACGAGTGTCAGGAAGGCAGCGACGGTGAGCGGCGCCTCGAGCGGCAACAACTGCACGACGACGGTGCCGCGGTCGGTGTCGAGGGTCACCTGCGGCGCGGGCTGCAGCACCATGTAGCGCCGCGCGACCTCGCGATAGTCCTGGGCGGTGCGGCCGGTGGCGATCGGCGCTGCGGGGCCCCAGCTCTCGGCAGCGTCGGGCAACCGCTCGGCGGCGAGCCGGCGCACGAGGTAATCCTGGGCGCGCGGCACCTTGGCGACAAATCCGCTCGCGACGGCTATGCGGCCGTCCGCGCTCGCCTGCGCGATGGCGCCCAGGGCGGTGACGGCGGAGAGCCGGGCGTCGTCGAACGGGTCGCCCCCAGCCCGGACGTATGCCTGCGCCAGACGGTCGATGTCGGCGACCGCGGGGTGGCGGGCGAGGAGGTCGGCGGCCACGCTGCGCACGGCGGGGTCCGCGTGGGCGAGCAGCTCGCCGGCTCGGCGGGAGAGCGCCGTGTCGCCGGCGGGCACGACGCGCATGAGCGCCTGGAGCGCTTGCGCCACCACGCGGCCGTCGGGATCGCCGAGTTGCCCCTCGAGCCGCCGACGGTCGCGCGCGGCGCCGAACGCCTCGGCGGCGACGCTGCGCCAGCGCCAATCGGCGTCCTGGGTGAGCGCTCCCGCCGCGACCACTCCCCGCGCGCTATCCGCCTGGGCGAGGGCGATCACCGCCTGCCGCTTGAGGGCGAAGCCGGCGCTGCGCAGCCCCGCCTCGAGCGCCGCGATGGCGCGCGCCCCGCCGAGCACGCCCAGCGTTGTCTCCGCCTGCACGGCGACGTTGACGTCGGCGTCGGCCGCGAGCGGCGCGGCCGGGTCGGCGAAGGCCGTGTCGCGGAATGTCGCGAGGGCGCGGAGCGCGTTGATCCGGATCCCGGGGTCGCGATCGGCGAGCAGCGGCCGGATCCGGTTCACCACATCGCGCGGGTCCAGCTTGACGCTGTCGGTGAGCGTGCGCGTGAGGCCCCGCACGGCGACGGCGCGGACCGTGGGTTGGAGATCCTGCAACGCGTTGAGCAGCACCGGCACGGCGCGCGCCAGGCGCAACCGGGCGAGCGAGTACAGCGCGTGCCACCGGGCCGTCTCATCGGGGTCTTCGGCGTACGCGAGCAGCGCCGGCAGGGGGGCCCGGGTGCCGAGCCGCCACGCCTCGAGCAGGGCGGCGCTCTGCAGGGGCGACGTAGCGCGGCCCGCCGTGGTCCCGAGCCCCAACAGCTCGCGCACGGCGCTCGCGCCCTGGTCGCCACCGATCTTGGCTAGCGCCGTGGTGGCCTCAAGCTCGGGGGGCCCCTGGCTCGCCGCCGGGACCGACCGCACGAGCGCGAGCAGTGGGGCCACGGCGCGCTCCTCCTTGAGCAATCCCAACGCGAACGCGGCCGCGGCCCGCACGGCGCCGGTCGAGTCGGCGAGCGACTCGATCAGGACGTCCACGGCCGCCGCGTCGCCGATCCGTCCGGCGGCGAGGGCGGCCTCGCGCCGAACCAGCGAGTCGGGGTGGTGCAGCGTTTCGCGGAACAGGGCCGCGTCGAAGACGCGGGCGTCGGCCGCGGCGAGGAGGCGGGCCAACTCGCCGACCAGCGCTTCGTCCGGCTGCTGCGCGGCGGCCGGGCGGCACACCAGTCCCGCCGCGAGCAGCAGGGCGGCGCCGCTAAACGCGCACCGGATCGGGGACCGGCTGCAGCAGATCAAAGACATGCTCGGGGATTCGGGTGAGGGTGTGCTGATGAGTGAGCGAGACGAGGGCTGTCTCGCCGGTGGCGAGCAGGTTGCCCGTTGCCACCGCGTTCACCGCATAGCCGAACGTGACGCGTCGCGACGCGAGCTCCCGCACCCAGCACCGCACGCGCACCAGGTCGTCGTAGCGGGCGGCGGCCCGATAGCGCACGTTCACTTCCGAGACCGCGAGGAACACGCCCTGGGACTCCAGCTCCTTGTAGGTCACACCGGTCTCGCGCATCAGTTCGGTGCGGGCGCGGTCGAACCAGATCAGGTAGTTAGCGTGGTACACCACGCCCATCTGGTCGGTCTCGGAGTAATTGACGCGGAGCGTTATCGAGCTGATCACGCCGGGGCAACATCCACGGCGGCTCGCGAAAAGTCAAATACGACAGGCGCTTGCGGCCCTCCCCCGGGGTTTCTAGCTTGGGGCCGTGCCAGCCGCACGCGTGCTCGTCGTCGCCGACGCCCACCTCGGGCAGGTCGCGCCCGCCGTCGAGACCGCGTTCCACCGCTTCCTCGACGCCGTGCCCGACCTCGGGGACGCGCTGCTCATCAACGGCGACCTGTTCGATTTCTGGTTCGAGTACGGCGCCGTCATCCCACGGCGGCACTTTGCGAGCGTGGCGAAGTTGGCCGCGCTGCGCAGCCGAGGCATCCCGATCACCTTCGTGGGCGGCAATCACGACCGGTGGGGCGGCGACTTCCTCATCCGCGACCTCGGGATCGCCTATTACGGCGGGCAGGCGGAGCTCGACGTGGCGGGGCGGCGCGCCTTCGTCGCCCACGGCGACGGACTGTCGGAGCAGCATTGGGGCGCGAAGCTCATGCACCGCATCACGCGCCACCCCATGACCATTCGGCTGTTCCGGGCGCTGCATCCCGACCTGGGGTTCTGGATCGCCGACAAGCTCTCCGGCAAGCTCGCCGACGCCACCCGCGACCGGGCCGTGCTCGACCGCGCGGCGCTGGCGCAGGCGCGTTTCGCCCAGGAGCTGCTGGCGCGCCGCGCGGACCTGAGCCTCGTGATCCTGGCCCACACTCACCGCCCGGCCCTGGAAGCGCTCCCCCAGGGACGCGCCTACCTCAATCCGGGGGCCTGGCTCGACGGGTTTCGTTTCGCGGTCGTCACCAGGGACGCCATCACGCTCGAGCAGTTCGCGTAACGCGCCCGAGGCCCGGTCGCGCTAGCCCAGCGGCACGACCTCGACGCGCTGCAGCTTCTCCCCCAGGAATCGCGCCCCCACGCGGCGGAAATGCGGCTCGTCGTCCGACACGACGAAGCGGTGGGTCGGATCGCTGGCGGGTGGTGCCGCGAGGTCGCGCTGCTCCACCTCCTGTCGCACGACGTCGGCGGTCGCTTCCCCGCTGTCGATCAAGGCCACCTCGGGGCCGATCACGCGCGCGAGCAGCGCCTTCATGAGGGGATAATGGGTGCAGCCGAGCACCAGGACATCGACGCCGGCGCGTTTCAGGGGGTCCAAGTATTCCCGCGCGATCAGCTCGGTCGCCGCGTGGTCGAACCAGCCTTCCTCCACGAGCGGCACGAACAAGGGACAGGCGCGCGCGTACACGGTCGCGTCCGCGCGCAGCGCCTTGATGGCACGCTCGTAGGCGCCGCTCGCGATGGTGCCGGCCGTGCCAATGACGCCGATCTTCCCCGAGCGCGTGGCCCGCACCGCGGCGCGCGCGCCTGGTTCGATCACGCCGATCACCGGCACGGAGGCGTGGGCGCGGAGGTGATCGAGCGCCTGAGCCGTGCTGGTGTTGCACGCGACGACGACGGCCTTGACGCCCCGACCCACGAGGTAGGCGAGGATCTCGCTGCTGTAGCGGCGCACCGTCTCGGGCGACTTGGGACCATAGGGTACGCGGGCCGTGTCGCCGAAGTAGATGACCGACTCCCGCGGCAGGCGCTCGAACATGGCCCGTGCCACGGTCAGCCCCCCGATCCCGGAGTCGAAGACGCCGAGCGGCGCGGGATTCACGGGTGGGGCACGGGCACGCTGATCCCGATCCCACCCGGGAACGCGCGGATCTTCAAGTCCTTGGGGAAGTCCTGCAGGTGCCCGGAGACGAAGGCCTCGGCGCCCGAGAAGAAATGGTTGAAGATCCAGATGACGAGCCAATCCTGCACTTGCTGGCGTTTGGCGTCGAGGCTCTCCGAGCCCGTCGCGCGGAGGTAGTGCGTTTCCGATTGGGCCTTGAGGGTCATCATCGCGGCGACCCCCTCCCAGGTCACGAACAAGGCGCCGGCGACGGGCCGCCCGGTCTCCGCCTGACCCCAGCCGGGGATGAGGAGCGAGCGCCAGAACGCGCCGAACGGGCGGATGCGGTGAGTCGTGTCCGGCGCGACGAGCGCGGCCCCGGTCGTGACGATGGGCGCCTTGGCGGTGTCGGGCACCTGGGCGCGGAGCCGGGACCCGGGAGCGGCGGCCGCAACGGCCCAGACCGCCGCCGCGAGCGCGCCGCGGGCGAGCGGGGCGACCACCCGACTCATCGCGCCACCAGCACGCTGAGGCGCCGGGGCGCCACGTGCACCGCACATTCGCGCACCTCCGGTTGGCGCAACTCTCCGTCGAAGTGCAGGAGGAGCGGCGCTTCGAGTGACCGGATCGTCAGCTCCCGTGTCTGAAACAGTGCCACCTCTCGCATCGTGGTGTGCGTCCCGCGCATTACGCGCGGGACCGCCAGGAGGAACCGCGGCAGCGACACTCGGCGGACGACGCAGACATCCAGCCGGCCGTCGCTCGGATCCGCGCGGGGCGCGAATCGGTAGCTGCCGCCCGCGGTCGTGCCGTTGCACACTTCGACCATCATCATGTACCCCGTTTCGGCGAAGCCGGGTGCGCGCACCTCGAGACGGGGGGGCCGGAAGCCCGCGAACGCGCGGAACACGGGCAGGAGGTAGGAGAGGAACCCCTTCAGCCCGGACATCCCGTTCCGGACCCGCACGACCTCGGGCCCGAAGCCGAAGCCCATACTATTAATGAAGTACTCTCCCAGGGCTCGGCCCACATCGAACGCCACCGACTGCGCCGTGACGAGGCGGCGTACGGCGCGCGCCGGGCTATGCCGGTAGGTCCCCACGAGTTTCGCGAAGTCGTTGCCGCTCCCGATCGGCACCACGCCGAGCGCGGCGGCCGTCGGGTGGCGCAGCAGGCCGTTCGCGACCTCGTGCACGGTGCCGTCGCCGCCCACGGCGACGACGCGCGCGATCCCCTCGCGGGCCGCGCGGGCCGCGAGCTCCGTGGCGTGGCCGGGGCCGGTGGTGCGCTCGCAGTGCACCGCCCACCCCTGATGCTGGAACTCGCGCGCGATCGGGTCGAGCGCGCGCCCCGCCCTGCCGCCGCCCGCGGCGGGGTTCACGATGACGTGAGCGTGGATCAGAGTCTTGGAAGATAGGTAGTTTGAGGAGGTGTGGGACCCCTCATGCGCGCAACTGTGACCGTTCGGGTGGCGGGCTCGACCTCGAACCTGGGGGCCGGGTTCGACTGCGTCGGTGTCGCAGTAGGGCGCTCGCTCCGCCTGACGGCCCGCGCGTCGCGGCGGAGCGCCTCCGAGACAGTTCCGCGCGGCGCGACCGTGACGATCGAGCACCACGGCACGCTGCGCGCGCTCGATACACCACCCGAGCGCGATCTCCTGTATGGCGGCTTCGTCGCGGCGTGCCGCGCCGCCGGTCGCGAAGTGCCCGGAGGCCTTACCCTGACCGCCGAATCGGACATCCCCGTGGCGCGCGGACTCGGCTCCTCGGCCGCCGCGACTGTCGCCGGCGCTGCGGCGGCAGCGGCATTGCTCGCGCTGGACGTCGGGCGGGACGCCTTGGCCGCGCTGTGCACCGAGCTCGAGGGCCATCCCGACAACGTGGCCCCGGCGATCTACGGCGGTGCGACGCTGGTGCTCGGCAGCCCGGCTGGGCTCGTGATCGCGCCCCTCGCGGTGCATGAATCCCTGGCGCTGGTATTCGCAGTGCCCGAGTTCACGCTGGAAACCACGCGGGCCCGCGCCGTGCTGCCCAAGACGGTGCCCTACCAGCAGGCGGTCGAGGCCGCCGCAAAGAGCGCCGCGCTGGTCCAGGGACTCGCCCACGGCGACCTCCGGCTGCTCGCCGCCGGCCTCGACGATGTGTTGCACGTGCCGTATCGGCGGGGGCTCGTGCCGGGATACGATGACGTGACCGCAGCGGCGCGGCGTGCCGGAGCCTGCGGCGCGACGCTCTCAGGATCGGGCCCGACCGTCGTCGCCATCGGGCCAGCGGGGTGCGCGGCCCGGGTAGGCGCGGCCATGGTGGCGGCGTGGCGGGCGCGTAACGTGACGGTAGAGAGCTTCGAACTCACCCGGCCCGCGGGTGGTTACGACGTGGTCTGACGGTCGGGGAAGCTGTGGCCCCGCGGGCCCCTACCGCGGGAATGCGCCCTCACCGGGAGGCGTGCTCCATCATCATCATCATGCGGCCGGCAGCCCCGTACCGTAATGTGGCGCGCAGGTCCGCTTGGTAGAGCGTGTCGGCCGTGTCGACCGTGGGCCACACCGCGCCGTAGTCGGGCACGAACAGCCCCGCCACGGCCCCCATCCCGCCGTCCCGAATGACGTGGCCGGTGGGATTCTCGTACACCGCGGTGACCCGGTAGCGGTGGGTGGGGAGGATGTGGATGCCCAAGCGGTGCCAATTGTAGAAGCGCGTCAGCGGAAACCTCACGATGCGCGGCCCTGCCGTGATGGGCGTACCACCCCACAGCACCCGGTCGGTGGTGACGTCCCGGAGATCGAGCGACACGCCGTAGTCGTGCATGTGCCCGCCGAGGCCGAGAATCGTGCCGCCAATCGCCGGGCTCGCCTCCCAGGACCGGACCGTTCGG